>JBEKNM010000189.1:0-7837 GCA_049522835.1 Mycobacterium sp. | reverse complement strand
GCGGACTAGTCCGCTCTGTTGCATTGTCTCCACGAGCAATCGCGAGTCGTCTTGAGGCTGGTAAACCTTGTGCGCGGCCAGAACGTCGGCAGAGGCAGGGTACGTGATCGTCAACGGTGGGCCTTTCTGAGGTTCGCCGCGGCGATACTGGTAGCAGTGGTGCTGGCGGTGACCTTGGTCTCAGTGGTTCCGCCGCCGCCGCCAAACAGCTCGCGGATGATTTTGATCGCTTCTCGCAGCATGTCCTGGCGACGCTCGATGGTCGGCCAACCCTTGCCGGCGACGTGTTCGTTGAGGTTCTCGCCGCTGCCCAGCAGCGCCCAGGCGTTCGGGGCATGTCCCTGGGAGGTCAGCCACGGTGAGAAGTGGTCGCTGCAGACCTCGAAATCGAAACCGCGGTCTTCGGCTGAAACCGCATACTGGACAATATCTTTAGGCCCACTCTGCTCCGCCATCAAGGTGTATCCGAAGTTGGTCATATCGCGACGGATACCCCGTCGCCACGGGGGCAAACGGCTCGGTCGCGGCCGCTACAGGCGCTCTTTGACCGCCGCGGACAGGCGCGCGCCGTTGGCCTTCCCGGCCGCGATCGAGGTGGCGGCCTTCATTACCTGTCCCATCTGCTTCATGCCGGGGCGCTCTCCGATCGCCTCGGCCACCTCGGCGATGGCGGTGTCGACGACGTCGGCCAACTCAGCTTCGGTGAGGGGCGTGGGCAAGTATTCGTCGATAATCCGCGCCTCGGCGTGCTCGGCGGCGGCCAACTCCCCGCGACCGTTTTGGGTGTAGATCTCGGCCGATTCGCCACGCTTGCGGGATTCCCTGGCCAGGACCTTGATGACCTCTTCGTCGGAGAGCTCCCGTGCCTCTTTGCCGGATACCTCCTCGGTCTGAATCGCGGCCAGCAGCAAGCGCAGGGTCGCGGTTCGCAACTTATCCTTGGACTTCATCGCCTGGGTCAGGTCCGCCCGGAGCCGGGATTTGAGTTCCGCCATGCTTCAGACGCTACGCGTGTGACACCTGAAGAAGATTGAGAAATGCCGGGAGCGTCGACAGGATGGAGCCCATGACTAACGACGACGGCCGCTGCACACGGTGAGCACGCTGCCGCCTGGCTATCCGGTTGGTCCGCCGCCGCCCGAGTCCCCGGGGTATGCGCTGCCCGGCTACTTCCCGCCGGCCTATGGCGCACCACCGGGGTACGGCGCACCGCCGGGCTACGGACCACCACCGGGGTACGGCGCACCACCGGGGTACGGGCCCCCGCCGGGGTACGGAGTGCCACCTGCCTATGGCCGCGGCTCACAGTTTGGGCCGCCTCCGGTCCCGGGAGCGGCCAAACCCGGGATCATCCCGCTGCGGCCCTTGACACTCAGCGACATCTTCAACGGCGCCGTCAGCTATATCCGCACCAACCCGAAGGCGACGTTGGGGTTGACCGCAGTGGTGGTTGTGGTCATGCAGATCATTACGATGATCGCCACGCTCGGACCACTGACCGCGTACGGCAGGATCACGACCGATCGGCCGGACGAGCTGACCTGGGGGGTCGTGGGCGCATGGGCAGCGTCGATCGCCGCGGGCCTGCTGGTCACCTGGCTGGGTGGCATGCTGCTGTCCGGAATGCTCACAGTCATCGTCGGACGGGCGGTATTCGGGTCGTCGATCACCGTCGGCGAAACCTGGGCCAAGATTCGTGGGCGGCTACTGCCGTTGCTCGGCCTGGCACTGCTGGAAGGCGCCGTAGTGGCGGCGCTTGTCGGGTTGGTGGCCGTAACAATCGCCCTGGCCGCCGCTGTCGGCAACGGAGCGGTGGGGGTTCTGCTCGGCTTCCCGCTGGTGCTCGTCGTGGTCGCGTTGATGGTCTACCTCTACACAGCGGTGTTGTTCGCACCCGTGCTGATCGTGCTCGAGAGGCTGCCAGTCATCGATGCGATCACCAGATCCTTTGCGCTGGTCCGCAATGGGTTCTGGCGGGTGCTGGGCATCCGGGTGCTGACGTTCATCGTGGCAAGCGTTGTCGCTGACGCGACGGCGGCACCGTTCAGTGTGGTCGGCCAACTGATGATCTCCGGCACGTCATCAACCGGCGCCCTGCTGGCCGGGACCACCATTGCGTCCATCGGGGGGGCGATCGGCCAGATCATCACGGCGCCGTTCAACGCCGGAGTAATCGTGCTGCTCTACACCGACCGGCGAATGCGCGCCGAAGCATTCGACCTGGTGCTGCAGAGCGGCGCCGCCGCCGGACCCTATGCGGCCGCCTCCACCGATAACCTCTGGCTGACCCGGCCGGTGTAGGGACTAGCTGACAGTGCCCTCCATCGACATCGACCGCGATGCCGCACACCAGGCCGCGCTGGAGGAGCTCAACAGACCGATCTACTCCAAAGGGTCAGTGGAACAGCAATTCACCGAATGGATCAACGAACTGTTGTACCGGCTGTTGCAGAAGACCGCCCAGCTACCCGGCGGGTGGCTTATCGCCACGGTGCTGCTCACCCTGCTGGCGGTCGCGGTGGCAGTCGCCATTCGCATCGCACGGCGTGCGATGCGCAGCAGACGCGGCGGCGACTACCAGTTATTCGAAGCGGGCCAGCTCACCGCGGCCCAACATCGTGCCACCGCCGAAAGATATGCGGAGGAAGGGAATTGGGCCGCAGCGATTCGGCATCGGCTGCGCGCCGTCGCGCGCCAGCTCGAAGAGACCGGCGTACTCACCCCGGCACCGGGCCGTACCGCTAACGAGCTGGCCCGGGACGCGGGCGCGGCGTTACCCCATCTGGCAGGCGAATTATCCCAGGCCGCAACGGCTTTCAATGATGTAACCTACGGTGAGCGACCCGGAACCCAGGCCTCCTATCAGATGGTCGCCGACCTCGACGACCACCTGCGGACGCGATCACCGGCCGCCTCGACGACACCGGGACAGCCCGCCGCAGTCGATTCATGGGCGCAGGTGCGCTGATGACGACCAGTGCAGCGGTGCGTCCGGAATCCAGCACAGCTGGGGCGCCGGGGCGATGGCGATCATGGCGCTGGGCGGTGCTCACGCTGGTCGTGCTGGCGGTCATAGCCGGGATCGGAGCCTACCTGACCACACCGCGGCCTGGCGGCGAGATGGATCCGGCGTCGACCGGGCCCGATGGTGCCCACGCGTTGGTGACGCTGCTCCGCGACAACGGCGTCGAGGTGGTCGTGGCCGGCAGCATCGACGACGTCGAACGGGCGGCACGCCCCGCCACGCTCATACTGGTGGCACAGAGTCAGTATTTGACCGACACCACGTTGCTGGATCAGCTGGCGAAAGCCCCCGGTGATTTCCTCCTGGTGGAACCGACCGCACGAACCCGCGCAGCACTGATCCCGGGTCTGCGCATCTCGGCCGCCAGCACCTTCGACAGCAACCCGAATTGCGCTCTGCGGGAAGCTAATCGAGCCGGGTCAGTTCGATTCGGGCCAAGCGACACCTACACGGCCAAAGATGGCCGGGCGATGACCCGCTGCTACGACGGGGTGCTGGTCCGCTATCGGGACGGCGGCCGAACCATCACCGTGGTCGGCAGTACCGACTTCATGACCAACGAGGGTTTGTTGGAGGCGGGCAATGCCGCGCTGTCGATGAATCTCGCGGGTGACCGGCCCCGCCTAATCTGGTATGCGCCCCAACACATTGAGGGTGAAACATCTTCCCCAACCTCAATTTCGGACTTGATTCCAGAAAACGTGACCTGGATCGTCTGGCAGCTGTGTCTGGTCGTGCTACTGGTTGCACTGTGGAAGGGCCGCCGGGTCGGTCCACTGGTGGCCGAGGAATTGCCCGTCGTGGTGCGGGCGTCGGAGACTGTCGAGGGTCGCGGCCGGCTCTACCGATCCCGTCGGGCACGCGATCGCGCCGCCGACGCATTGCGCACCTCGACACTGCAGCGGCTGCGGCCCCGGCTTGGTCTTGGCGCCGGCGCAGCAGCGCCGGCGGTGGTGGCGACGGTAGCTCAGCGTGCCGGCGCCGACGCACAGTTTGTTGCCTACCACCTCTACGGTCCACCCCCGGCCACCGATAATGACCTGCTACAACTCGCCCGTGCGCTCGACGAAATCGAAAGGCAGGTCACACACTCGTGACACAGTCCCCTTCTGCCCCGCAAGCCCCTCCTGCCCAGACCCCGCAGGCTGAATCGGCACGTGATGCACTGCTGGCGTTACGCACCGAACTCGCCAAGGCCGTCGTCGGACAGGAAGGGGTCATCAGCGGTCTGGTGATCGCGCTGCTGTGTCGTGGCCACGTGCTGCTGGAAGGTGTTCCGGGAGTTGCGAAGACGCTGCTGGTCCGAGCGCTGTCCGCCGCGTTGCAACTGGAATTCAAGCGGGTGCAGTTCACCCCCGACCTGATGCCCGGCGATGTCACCGGTTCGCTGGTGTACGACGCGCGCACCGCCGCGTTCGTGTTCCGGCCGGGTCCGGTGTTCACCAATCTTCTGCTCGCCGACGAGATCAACCGCACGCCCCCTAAAACCCAGGCAGCACTGCTGGAGGCGATGGAGGAACGTCAGGTCACCGTGGACGGCGAAGCCAAGCCGTTGCCCGACCCATTCATCGTCGCCGCGACACAGAACCCGATCGAATACGAGGGCACCTACCAGTTGCCCGAAGCCCAACTGGACCGCTTCCTGCTCAAACTCAATGTGACGCTGCCGTCGCGCGAGTCCGAAATCGCCATTCTGGGCCGGCATGCACACGGCTTCGATCCCCGTGATCTTTCCGCGATCAAGCCGGTGGCCGGAACGGCCGAGCTGGCGGCCGCCCGCGCGGCGGTGCAACAGGTATTGGTGGCCGACGAGGTGCTGGGCTACATCGTCGATGTCGTCGGAGCCACTCGCTCCTCCCCCGCACTACAGCTGGGTGTGTCGCCGCGCGGGGCAGCCGCCCTGCTGGCCACCGCCCGGTCCTGGTCGTGGCTATCCGGCCGTAACTACGTCACTCCCGACGACGTGAAAGCCATGGCCCGCCCGACGCTGCGGCACCGGGTGATGCTCCGCCCCGAAGCCGAGTTGGAAGGCGCCACGCCCGATGGTGTGCTCGACGGAATTTTGGCGTCGGTTCCGGTGCCCCGCTAGTGATCCTGACCGGACGCGCCGGCTTGGTGGCGCTGATTTTCATCCTTCCGATCGCGCTGTCGCCTTGGCCGGCAACCGCTTTCGTGGTGCTGCTGGCGGCGCTGGCGATGGTGGTGGCCGCTGATGCCGGGTTAGCGGCCAGCACCCGCGGGTTGCGGTATACCCGTTCACCGGATACCTCGACCCGACTCGGACAGCAGGTGGATGCGAGCCTGCTGATCTACAACGATGGCCGCCGCCGGTTCCGGGGCAAGATTCGCGACGCCTGGCCGCCCAGCGCGGGCGCTGCGCCGCGCACCCATACCGTCGACGTCGCTGCCGGACAACGCCAGCATGTCGACACTGTCCTGCGGCCAGTCCGCCGCGGCGATCAGCGTGCGGCTGCGCTCACCGCCCGATCGATCGGGCCGCTGGGGTTGGCGGGACGGCAGAGTTCGCAGACGGTGCCCGGTCAGGTCCGGGTGCTGCCGCCATTCCTGTCGCGCAAGCACCTGCCGTCGCGACTTGCCAAACTGCGGGAGATCGACGGGCTGTTGCCGACGCTGATACGCGGGCAAGGAACTGAATTCGACTCGCTGCGCGAGTATGTCGTCGGTGACGACGTGCGCTCGATCGACTGGCGCGCAACCGCTCGTCGCGCCGACGTGATGGTCCGCACGTGGCGGCCCGAACGCGACCGGCGAGTGGTGATCGTGCTCGACACCGGACGTATGGCAGCGGGTCGCGTCGGTGTCGACCCGGCCGCCGCCGATCCCGCGGGGTGGCCTCGGCTGGACTGGTCGATGGACGCTGCGCTGCTACTGGCCGCACTCGCATCACGGGCCGGCGACCATGTCGACTTCCTCGCCCACGACCGGGTCAGCCGAGCCGGCGTTTTTGGCGCATCTCGCACCGAACTGCTCGCCCCGCTGGTCACTGCGATGGCCCCGCTGCAACCGGCACTCGTCGAATCTGATTGGCGTGCAATGATTGCCGCGATCTTGCGGCGCACCCGGCGCCGATCGCTGGTGGTGCTGCTGACCGATCTCAACGCCACCGCACTCGACGAGGGCCTGCTGCCGGTGTTGCCGCAGTTGTCGGCCAAACACCATGTGATGATCGCTGCGGTCGCCGACCCCCGGGTTGACGAAATGGCCGCCGGGCGTTCCGATGCGGCCGCAGTTTACGACGCGGCGGCTGCCGAACGAGCCCGCAACGATCGGCGTGCGATCGCGTCGCGGCTGCGCCAAAGTGGAGTGGATGTCGTCGATGCGACCCCCACGGAACTCGCGCCGGCACTTGCCGACCGCTATCTGGCAATGAAAGCGACCGGGCGGCTTTAATTTCGATCGCGAGTGTGAACTAGACGACGCCGGCACGGCGTGTCGCGTCGCTCAATTCACAGTCGCGCCATCGGACGCCCGACGCGGCTCAGCCGGTTGGGACCACGTCGGGCGCGTCCTCGATGTCGCCGGTCTCCCCGGCTTTCGCAGCTCGGCGGCCGAAGTAGACGATATACGCCAGGAACGCCACTTCGGCGATGATTCCGATGCCGACCCGAACGAATGTCGGCAATGATGACGGCGTCACCAATGCTTCGATCAACCCCGAGATCAGCAATACACCAACCAGTCCCACCGCGACCGACACCACCGCACGGCCCTGCTCGGCAAGCACCTGCCCTCGCGGCCGGTCACCCGGCGAGATCACCGACCACCCCAACCGCATCCCTGTCGCCCCGGCCAGGAACACCGCCGTCATCTCCAGCAACCCGTGCGGAGCCAGCAGGCCCAGGAGAATGCCGCCCTTGCCAGCCTGGAACATCAGGCCGGCGATCAGCCCCAAGTTGGCGGCGTTTTGGAACAGCACGATCGGGATCGGCAATCCGAGCACGACCGAGAACGCGATGCACTGGGCAGTCACCCAGGAGTTATTCACCCAGACTTGCAGGGCGAACGCTGCGGCGGGGTGTTCGCTGTAATACGACTCGACATCATGGTTGACCAATTCGTCGATGTCACTTGGCGTTCCGACGGCGGACTGCACTTCCGGATTGCCGGCCACCCAGCATGCGATGATCGTCACGACGGCGAAAAACACCACCGCCGTTGCCAGCCACCACCGCCAGGTACGGTAGGCGACCACGGGGAAAGACACGGTCCAGAAACGGACGAATGTACTGCTCAGCGGCGCATGCGCACCGGTCACCGCCGAGCGAGCGCGCGCGATCAGACTTGACAGCCAGCCGATCAGCAGCGAATCCGACGACGCCGACCGCAGCATGGACAGATGTGTAGACACGCGCTGGTAGAGCTCGACGAGCTCGTCGACTTCGGCTCCGCTCAGTGACCGGCGCCTCTTGATCAGCTGATCGAGCCGGTCCCAGGTAGCGCGATGGGTCAGCACGAATGCGTCGACGTCCACCCTGGGCAGCCTAACCGCTAGCTACGCGGGGCCCCGGAAAAGTCGGTCGCAACCGCAAGACCTGTACCGTTCGGTGTTATGTCGGAGGTGGTGACCGGGGACGCCGTGGTGCTCGATGTGCAGATCGCCCAGTTACCGGTGCGAGCTGTGGGCGCGCTGATCGATATCGTGGTGATATTCGTCGGCTATCTGCTCGGGCTGATGCTATGGGCAGCCACCCTGACTCAGTTCGACACCGCGCTGAGCGTGGCCGTCCTGATTATCTTCACTGCGCTGGTGATTGTCGGGTACCCCCTGGTATTCGAAACCGCGACCCGGGG
>JBEKNM010000188.1:0-7845 GCA_049522835.1 Mycobacterium sp. | reverse complement strand
AGACTGCTTTTCCCGGCCTGGACATCATCCACCAGCTCCTTCATGAACCCGAAATGCGCGCCGTCTTCGCCGACGCCGTGGTGGGCCCGCGCGTGAAAATCATCGAGTCGATCTTGCGAGCTGCGGTCGACGCCGGCGACATCGACCCGGCCACGCTCACCCCGCTGACCGCGCGAATCGGACCGGCTTTGATCAACCAGCACTTCCTGCTCACTGGGACACCGCCGAACCGACGCGAGCTAGCCCTCGTCGTCGACACCGTGATCCCGCCGAAAGTACCTGCGGCGCAAGTCAACTGACAAGACGCACGCCGTCAGACCGCGCGGTTCTCGCGGCCGCTGCCGCAGCGCTGGCCGCGTTTCTCGTCGAATCGATGCCCACCAAATCCGTTGCCGCTGTTGGCGCCGGTGTTGCGATCAGAAACGACATCACGCATTCGATGTCGGAGCGCAGCCCCGACCTTAGGGCCCGGTTTTATTCCATTGGCCGGCGTCGCCGACGATGCCGACCGGTACCGCACCCGACAGGCTGACGTTCTGCACGCTGGGGCCGGCCGCGACGATGGTGGTGTCCTGCAAGATCGGCAGCACGGTCGACATGTTCCATAATCGCGGTTCGACCGCGGTGATTACGTCGTTGATGTTCTTGGTGCCGTTGAGCGCGGCATCGATGTTCGACTGGATGCTGCGATCGCAGATTCCGGTGAGGTTCGACGGCGCTTGCACCAACGCGCCGGGCTCGGGCGGGTGACTGGACGGCGTCGGCGTCGGCGTCACATTGGTGGTGCTTGGCCCGGCGGGCGGCGGCGCGCCGGCGGGCGTGGACACCGACACATTGGAAGGCGTGTTGGAGGTTGATACCGTCGTCGACTGCAACGCGGGGCAGCCGTAGCGCGAGGCCAGCAGCGTCGCCAGATTCCCACCGGCCCGGTGCCAGCCGACGATGGCGTCCACCCGGTTGTTGTCCAGCGCGTCGTGGTACAGCGACACCGGGTCCAGCGCCAGCACGCTCGCGGCGATCCCGACGTTGCGCAACTGATCGGCGACGGTGTTGGCCACCGCCACCGACGTCGGGTCGTTCGTCGCCACCCCGATGACCAGCGTCAGCTGTTGGCCCTCCTTGCTGATCCGGCCGCGGATGACTTCCGGCGGCCCGGTACTCACCGGCGCCGTCGAATTGGACGCCGGTGGCGCCGGTGACGTCGACGCGGTGCTCTCGATCTGGTATCCGGACCCGGTCAGCAAAGCCAGCGCCGCCTGCGTGGTCATCGCGGGTGGCGCAGTGGGCACATAGCCCGGGTCGCTGGGCGAACGGATCTGGGACTGGTCCAGCGTGACGGTGTTGTCACTGCCGGCACCCACCGCGGCGAGCAGGTCAACGTCGAGCAACCCCAAAATCGCCTTACGGACTTGGGTGTCGGCCAGCTTGGGCTCGTTTGCGCGCAGCGTGAACTGCATGACCCGCGGCGTCACAATCCGGGCGGTGCGGACGTCGGGGATCGCGGACAACTGCGCGAAGGCCGCCGAACCGCCATGCACCTGGGCCACCTGGGTGTCGCCGTTGCGCACCGAATCGGCCAGCGCAGCAGGCGCGCCGGCGCGGCGGAAGAGGATCAGCGCGGGTTTGGCCGGCGGCCCCCAGTAGCGGTCATTGCGGGCGATCAGGATTTCGTCGCGCTGCGGGTCGATGTTCTCTACCCGGAACTGGCCACCAGTGACGGGCAGCGCCCGGGTCAGCCCGGACCCGAAGCCGCCTGGCACATCCTTGACGATATGCGCCGGCAGCAGATCGCTGAACAACTCCTTCCACGCCGGATATGGCTGCGCGAAGGTGACAACGGCCTGCTTGCCGCCCTCGATCGACTGAACACCAGTGATGAGGTCGTATCCGGCCGGATCAACCACCCCCGGCTGACTAACCATCTGCCGCCACAGATACCAGAAGTCGTCGGCGCCGATCGGGGCGTTGTCGGTCCATTGCGCCTCGGGCCGGATTTTGTAGGTCACCGTGAACGGGTTCTGGTTGGTCACATCGGCGGAGACCAGCAAAGTCGGGTCCAACTCCCAGCGCGAACCTGTCGGCGTATCAGGGTCGGGGACCGGCCGAAACGCACTGGGTAACACCAGGGCGCTGATGGCAGCGTTCACCGGCGACAGATCGGACAGCAAATGCGGGTTGAACCCGGCGCCGATCGAGTCGATGCCCATGATGATCTGGGTAATCCGCTGTGGCGGCGGCGCCGAGTTACGCGGCGTGTCGGTGCTTTGCGGCGCCGGCGGCGCTTTGACGGTACAGGCTGCCAGCGCCAGACCCACCAATGCGACCAGCACGCCGACCGTCACGAACAAACGGCGGGCTCGTCTCGGCACGCCCATCAGGGTATCGAGCGCCATTCCGGCGGCCCGGTCAACCAGGCGCGCGACGAGCGTAAGGCGGCGGCGAAAAACCGGGCCGGATTTCGCAGTGGCGTTACGCTCGCGGGCAGCGGCCGCCAACTTGCTAACCCCGGGCCTTGGCTCGCGCCCGGCTGCGGGCCCGGGTGGTGGCGTCCAGCTCGACCTTGCGGACCCGGACAATCTCGGGAGTCACTTCGACGCATTCGTCGGACGAACAGAACTCCATGGCCCGCTCCAGATCGAGCTCAATCGGTTTGGCCAACGTCTCGAAGACATCCGCGGTCGAGGACCGCATGTTGGTCAGCTTCTTCTCGCGGGTGACGTTGAGGTCGAGATCCTCTGGGCGCGGGTTGATTCCGACGACCATGCCCGCGTAGGTGTCCTGGCCGGGCTCGACGACGAACTGGCCCCGATCGGCAAGTTGCACCAACGCGAACGGCGTGACGGTGCCGGACCGGTCGGATACCAGCGATCCGGTGTGCCGGCCCCGGATCTCCCCCGCCCACGGCTTGTATCCGTCGAACACCGCATGTCCGACACCGGTGCCGCGGGTCTCGGTGAGGAAATCAGTGCGCCATCCGATCAGGCCGCGGCTGGGTACCACGAAATCCATCCGCACCCAGCCGGTGGTGTGGTTGGCCATCTCCACCATGCGGCCTTTGCGCGCGGCCATCAATTGCGTGACCGCGCCGACGTATTCCTCCGGGCAGTCGACGGTCATTGCCTCGAACGGCTCGTGCAGCTTGCCGTCGATGGTCTTCGTCACCACCTGCGGCTTGCCCACCGTGAGTTCGAAGCCCTCCCGGCGCATCTGCTCGACCAGCACGGCCAGCGCCAGCTCGCCGCGGCCCTGGACCTCCCAGGCGTCCGGCCGGCCGATGTCGACGACGCGGATCGACACGTTGCCCACCAGTTCGGCGTCCAGCCGGTTGCGGACCATTCGCGCGGTGAGCTTGTGGCCGGACACCTTGCCGGCCAGTGGCGAGGTGTTGGTGCCGATGGTGACCGAGATCGCCGGCTCGTCCACGGTAATCCTCTGCAGCGCAACAGGATTCGCAAGATCGGCCAGCGTGTCGCCGATCATGATCTCCGGCAGGCCTGCGACGGCGACGATATCGCCAGCGATGGCTTCGTCGGTTGCGCTTCGTTCCACGCCTTCGGTGGCCAGCAATTCGGTGATCTTGGCGGTGGTGACGGTTTCCTGACCATTCACTTCGCGGATCCACGCGACCTGCTGGCCTTTGCGGATCCGGCCGTTGTAGATGCGGATCAGCGCCAGCCGGCCCAAGAAGGCCGAAGCGTCCAGGTTGGCGACCAGGGCCTGCAGCGGCGCGTCCGGGTCGCCCTTGGGGGCCGGCACATGCTCTTCGAGCACCTCGAACAGCGGGTCCAGATTCGTGCCGTCGGGAACCTGGCCGTCGAGCGGCTGCGTGGTGCTGACCACGCCGGCGCGCCCGGATGCATAGAGCGTCGGCAGGCCCAGCGCGTGCTCGGCGGCAGCGGACGCTTCTTCGTCAAGATCCGATGCGACGTCGAGCAACAGGTCGTGGCTGGCGTCCACCACCTCGGCGATGCGCGCGTCGGGCCGGTCTGTTTTGTTGACCACGAGAATCACCGGCAGATGGGCGGCCAGCGCCTTGCGCAGCACGAACCGCGTCTGCGGCAGTGGGCCCTCGGATGCGTCGACCAGCAGCAGCACGCCGTCCACCATGGACAGCCCGCGCTCCACCTCGCCGCCGAAGTCGGCGTGCCCCGGGGTGTCGATCACATTGATCACCGTCACTGTTCCATCCGGGTGAATCCGGTGCACGGCGGTGTTCTTGGCCAGGATGGTGATGCCCTTTTCCCGTTCCAGGTCGCCGCTGTCCATCACGCGGTCCTGCACTTCCCCTCGTTCGTGCAGCGCGCCCGACTGCCGCAGCATCGCGTCAACCAGGGTGGTCTTGCCGTGGTCGACGTGCGCGACGATGGCGACATTGCGGAATGGCACGTCGGTGATTCTGGCAGTGGGGGCTGCGGATAGCGAACTGGGCAGCGGGTGATCCGCGCCGCACGCCCGTCAGGATCGCTATCTCAAAGAGCTCTGGCTAAATCCCCCAGCCAACCACGATCGGCGGGCACCCAGTCGACATCGTGCAGTTCAGCGGCCGTCACCCAGCGCAACGCCCGGTGGTCTTGCGGGTACGGTTCGCCGCGAATCAGGCGCACGCGATACGCCCGCAGCGTCATCATGGGGCTCAGCGCAATGTCGTGGCCAAGGCGGTCGCCCACCGCGACGTCGCCGACCCCGAGGCCCAGTTCCTCGGCCAGCTCGCGCGCCAGTGCGTCGCGCTCGGTTTCGCCGGGCGCGACCTTCCCGCCCGGGAGTTCCCAGCGGCCCGCCAACTCCGGCGGCCGAATCCGTTGCGCCACCAGGACCGTGGAGCCGGAGATGACCGCCCCGGCAACGACGATCTGAGTCGGCATGGCCAGTGACGGTATACCGTCGGAGGTATGGCTGTGTTAACGGATGAACAAGTAGACGCCGCGCTGCCCGATCTCGATGGCTGGGAGCGTGCCGACGGTGCCCTGCGCCGGTCGATCAAGTTTCCGAGCTTCCTCGCCGGCATCGACGTGGTGCGCCGGGTGGCCGAGCACGCTGAAAGTAAAGATCATCACCCGGATATCGATATTCGTTGGCGAACAGTGACTTTCGCGCTGGTTACGCATTCCGAGGGTGGTATCACCAAGAACGATATCGCGATGGCGCACGATATCGACGGGATAATCGCGGACTAGCCAGGCAGCCGGCCACCACGCGAGCTGCGCAATCAAGCTTCGGCCGGCACGGAGGCCATGGCAGGTGAAGGGCTGTCAGCGGCGGCGCGTCTCCCGGTCGCGGCGATCCAAATCAAGGTCGCCACTGCGGCCGCCACGTAGACCAGCCCGGCCCAGGCCAGATACCACGTCCGGCTGATTTGCCAGATGCTCGGTTGAGCGAAGCTCAGCAACCACGGAATACCGGCGAGCGTGAGCGCGAGCCAGCCCCAGCCAACAATGGGCGCGCCGGGGCGCTGGCGCAGTTGCCCGTGAACGGCCCAGATCATCAGGGGCACCAACCACACCCAGTGGTGGCTCCACGAAATCGGTGAGAGCAGTAGCCCGAACAACTCAACCACCAGCAACCTGCCGAGCCGATCAGATACGTCCAGGGCACGCCAAGCCAACACGGCCAGCACCGCGCTAACCGCGATCGCGGCCAGCACCGGCGGACCATAGCCGGCATCGTGGCCGAGAATCCGCGAGATGGCGCCACGCCAGGATTGATTGAACGAGGTGGCGATGGGCCCGACCCGGCGCGCATCGCCCAGCAGGTCGGTGAAGTAGTAGCGAGCCTGATCGCCAACGATCAGTGCCGACACCCCAACGGTGGCAGCGAACACGACCGCCGAAAAGGCCACTTCGCGCCATCGCCGGACGCCGGCGAAATAGATATCGGAGATCGCCGGCGTCAACTTGATGCCGGCCGCCACGCCGACCAACAGGCCCGATAGCCACCACCGCGTGGTGTAGACCGCCCAGAGCACCCCCAGCATCAGAAACACATTGATCTGCCCGTAGTCGAATGTGCTGCGCAGCGGCTCAATCCAGATAGCGGTCGCGGTCCACAACATCGCAACACGCCGACTGCCGGTGTCGGCGGGAACGCCTAATAGACCCTGGCTGATCCGAACCGCGCCATATAACGCAGCAATCGTCGCTACCTGCCATAAGAAGGCAACCAGGCCGAACGGCAGCAGATGCAACGGGTAGAAGACGATCGCCGCGAACGGCGGATAGGTGAAGGGCAGCGGGAAATCCGGCGTCTGATCGGCGTAGACGTAGCTGTAAAGGGTGCCGGGATGGTCGATCGCGGCCGCGCCGCCGAGGTAAACGTGCAGGTCGACGAAGTTTACGCCGTGGGGCGTCAGGTATGTCCAGGCGAATCGGGCCGCGATGCTCACGACCAGCAACAGCGGCGCGGAGGTATTGAGCAAACCTGCCAATCGCCGGGTCACGGGTGCCGCCGGGGCGGCCGAGGTGATGTCCGAGGTGATGTCTATGTGCCCGACTTTAGCGATCACAGCGAGCGCGGTGGCGTTGTCCGTCGTTACCGAGCGACCCAGTACGGTCGCCGGCCTTGCCGGCGGGACCTGTTACCGAGCGTCCGGTAACCGGTGTCATTCGTATCGATAACGATCGCATAAATGCCACACGTGTCACTTGAGTCCCATCAGTATCAACGTAACTTCGGCTCGGGACCTGTCGTCGAAACCCAGGGAGAGTCATGCCAACCATCTGGACCTACTTGCGTGCAACCGCCGTCGTGGTCGGTTCGTCCGCAGCGCTGTTAACGGGCGGAATCGCCCACGCCGACCCCGCGCCGGTTCCGGCGCCTGATTTGCAGAACATTCCGCAACAGCTGATCGCTTCGGCGGCCAACGCACCGCAAATCCTGCAAAACCTCGCGACCGCCCTCGGCGCGACCCCGCCTGCGGCGCCGGCCACTCCAGGCATCACCTTTCCGGGAATGACCCCGGCCGCAGCTGCACCCGCAGCCGCCGCCCCGGCGGCTATCCCGTCCATTCCCGGGCTGACGCCTGCGGCAGCCGCCGCCCCGGCAGCAACAGCTACCGTCCCGGGGAACAGCACTTTGATCCCGGGGTTGACACCGACGGCCCCGGCGGCACCCGCCGCCCCGGCGGCTTCGGCGATTCCGGGGCTACCGGCTTCGATCCCGGGTCTATCGGCACCGGCAGCAGCCGCCACCCCGGCGGCTCCGGCGGCTACGTCGCTCCCGGGGTTGCTGTCAGCCATCCCTGGCCTCGGCGTCCCTGCTACACCTGCTTCCGCCGCCGTGCCGGCGTCAGCTCCCGGGGTTCCGCAGGCGAAGGTTGATATGCCGGCGCTGCCGGGCCTGCCGCTGAACGTGCCATCGCAGCTTTCGCTTCCGGGCGACCTGCCTGCGCTGGCCTCGGGTGCCGTCCCGGGGACGGCGGGCGCAACGACTCCGGCGGGCAGCCCCGCCGCGGCCGCGCCGGCTTCGCCTCCGTCGCTGCTTTCCGCAATCCCCTGAGCAGCCTGTCAGACGGCTAACCCACAACCAACGACCAGAGGACACCGTGGCAAACACTTCGAACCTGTCCAAAGGTTTGGCCGCAGTCGTCACGGCATCGGTTGCCGCGTTCGGGCTCTGCCCGAGCGCGGCAGCCGACCCGGCGGCGCCGCAGCCGACACCGCAACCGAACTCCACTCAAGGGCTACCGGGCCTACCGGCCTTATCGCAGCTGAGCCCCATAATCCAGCAAGCGGCTAGCGACCCTGCAAGTGCGACGCAACTGCTCATGGCCGCTGCGCAAGCATTCACCCACAATCCGACAGCCCCCACCGAGTCCAAAAACGTGGCCGCATCGGTGAACCAATTCGTCCA
>JBEKNM010000187.1:0-12060 GCA_049522835.1 Mycobacterium sp. | reverse complement strand
CCGGGTGCGTGCACCGCTATCTTCCATCTTGACCTGGGGTTTTGCGGCTACGGGGGCTTTCCTGCCTTCAGGCCTGGTCTCAGGGGCCGCCTCGGGCGCCTTGCTCTCGGACGCCTTGCTCTCAGACTTGTCCGCGGTTTCGGCAGCACCGGCCACTTCCACCCCGGCCTGCGCGTTTTGTCTCTTACCCCGGCGTAGCCGCCGGGTCAGTGCGTTAGCCACATCCGCCTACCGGAGCGCTGCGCGTACGGCGGCCGCGAATGCGTCGCCACGGTCGGCGTAACCGGTGAACTGGTCAAACGACGCCCCGGCCGGTGCCAGCAGCACCGTGTCGCCGGGCTTTGCCAAGTCACGGGCGGCAGCCACCACCGCGGTCATCACGCGGGTGCCGAGACTGTCCCCCGCACTATCAACTTTTGTCACTCCAGTACTAGGAACCACAACAGTCGCATACATATCAGCATCCTCGCCTGTCACAACCTGGACGACGGGGACATCGGGCGCGTGTCGCGATAACGCCTCGGCAACCTCTTGGCGATCTCGGCCGATAAGCACGGCACCGACCAGCCTGGACGCGATTCTGGCAACCTCCGCATCGACGGATGCGCCTTTGAGCAAACCACCGGCCACCCAGACAACCCGCGGATAAGCCATTACCGACGCCTCGGCGGCGTGCGCGTTGGTGGCCTTGGAGTCGTCGACGTACCTGATGCCGTCGGCCACCGCCACGACCTCCGCACGATGCCGGCCTACCTGGAACGTCGCGACAGCGTCCGCGATCGCAGCGGCGGGCACATCGACGCAGCGGGCCAGCGCCGCCGCGGCCAGCGCGTCGAGCACTCCGACCGGGCCCGGCACCGGTATGGACGCGACCGGCAGCAGCGACAGGTCGTCGGCAAACGCGCGGTCAACAAGCTGCCCGTCGCGCACGCCGAGTTCGCCCGCGGCCGGTTCGCCGAGCCGGAAACCGACCCGCACCGGCGCTGGGGCGGTGTCCAGCAACGCAGCAGCCCGGCTGTCGTCCAACCCGACCACCGCCACCCGGCCATTGAGCACCCGGGCCTTCGCTGCGGTGTACTCGGTCATCGTGGAATGCCAATCCAGGTGGTCTTCGGCGATGTTGAGCACCACGCCCGCCTCGGGCCGTAGCGACGGCGCCCAGTGCAGCTGAAAACTGGACAGCTCCACGGCCAGCAGGTCGGCGGCCTCATCCAGCACGTCGAGCACAGGGCTGCCGATGTTGCCGCACAGCAGACTGCGCCGACCCCCGGCCGCCAGCATGGCCTGCAGCATCGACGTCGTCGTGGTCTTGCCGTTTGTGCCGGTCACGACCAGCCAGCGGCGCGGCGGCCCATAATGGCCCGCCGCGTCCAGTCGCCAAGCCAACTCCACATCACCCCAGATCGGCACGCTTGCCGCCGCGGCTGCGGCCAAAACCGGCGTCGACGGCTGGAAACCGGGACTGGTGACCACCAGCGCCCATCTTTTTTCGGGCTCGGCCAGCCGCTGAACCGCTACCGACGGATCCACGACCGCGACTCCGCTGTCGGCGTAAGGGCGCAGCATGGCCGGATCGTCGTCGCACAGGGTTGGCGCGGCACCGAACCGGGTCAGCGCTGCCAGAATTGCCTGGCCGGTCACTCGAGCTCCGGTTACCAGTACGGGCGCACCCGCCACCAAGGGACCAAGCACGTCACGCGCCGACCGTGGCTAGCCACTCACCGTAGAACAGGGCCACTCCCAGACCACAGGTGATCGCCGTGAGCAGCCAGAAGCGGATGATCACGGTAGTTTCAGCCCACCCACTCAATTCGAAATGGTGGTGAAACGGAGCCATCCGGAACACCCGGCGCCCGGTGGTGCGGAAGGCCAGGATCTGCACCACCACCGAGCTGACCTCAGCGACGAACAGCGAACCCAGCACCACGGCGAGGATTTCGGTACGGCTGGTGACCGACAAACCCGCGATGATGCCGCCCAGCGCCAGAGAACCGGTGTCACCCATGAAGATCTTGGCCGGCGCGGCATTCCACCACAAAAAGCCGATGCACGCTCCCGCGGTGGCCGCGGCGATGAGCGCCAGGTCCAGCGGGTCGCGCACGTTGTAGCAGCCCAGGCCTGGCGTGGTGACGCACGCGTTACGGTACTGCCAGAAGGTGATCAACACGTAGGCACCGGTGACCATCGCCATGCTGCCGGCGGCCAGCCCGTCCAGGCCGTCGGTGAAGTTGACCGCGTTGGACCAGGCGGTGACGATGACCACGCAGAACAGCACGAACAGCGCTGGTGCCAGTGTCACGGTGGCGATCTCACGCACGTAGGACAGATCCGGGCTGGCCGGTGTCACGCCGTTGGCGTTGTGGAACTGCAACACCAGCACGCCGAACAGCACCGCAGTGCTGATCTGCCCGACCGTCTTGGCCGTCTTGTTCAACCCCAAGTTGCGCGACCTGCGGATCTTGATCAGGTCATCGAGGAATCCGACGACTCCCAACATGGTGGCCAGACCCAGTACCAATAGACCCGACGCGGATATCCCTTCACCGTCGAACGCCAACCCGGCTAGGTGGGTGCCCAGGTAGCCCGCCCAAATGCCGGCCAGAATCGCCACGCCACCCATCGACGGCGTTCCGCGTTTGCTGTGGTGGCTGGGCGGGCCGTCCTCGCGGATCTGGTGGCCGAATCCCTGCCTGTTGAACAGCCTGATCAGCGCCGGGGTCAATAGGATGGACACGGTCAGCGCGATAGCGACAGCGATGAGGATCTGTCTCATGGGCGGGCTCCGCCAGCCGTACCCTCGGACGCCAGGACCTCGGCCAATCTCCCAAGCCCGACCGAGTTCGACGCCTTGACCAAGACCACATCGCCGGGTTGCACTTCGGCCCGCAACAATGCCAGGGCGGCGTCGCCGTCGGCCACGTTGACGGCCCCTTTATCGGAATCAGCGCCCCACGAGCCCCACGCCCCTTCCGAGACCGCCCCGTGGTGCATGGCGCTCATCGACCTCCCAATTCCCACGACAACGAGTCGAGACACATCTAAGCGCACGGCCAGCCGGCCAATGCGATCGTGCTCGGTTATCGCGTCCTGACCGAGCTCGGCCATCTCGCCCAGCACCGCCCAGCTGCGGCGGATGCGCGAACCCTGGTCCGCTCCGCCGTGGGCGATCCAGGCGAGCGCCCGCAGCCCGGCGCGCATCGAATCGGGATTGGCGTTGTAGGCGTCGTCGATCACCGTGACCCCGTCGGCGCGAGTGGTCACCTGCATCCGGTGCCGCGACACCGGCCCCGTTCCGGCCAGCGCGGCTGCCACCTGTTCGACGGTAGCTCCGCATTCCAGCGCGACCGCACCCGCACACAGCGCATTGGTGACCTGGTGGTCGCCGTATACGCCGAGCTGGACCTCGGCTTGACTTGTTCCGGAGGCATCGCGCTTATGCATCGTGAAGCGCGGCCTGGCCAATTCGTCCAGCGACACTGCTGAGGCCCAGACGTCTGGGGCGTTTGGGGGCCCCGAGTCGGTGCGGCTAACCCGAACCACCCGGGCCGCGGTTACCTCGGCCATCGCCGCCACCGCCGGGTCGTCGACGTTGAGTATGACCACTCCAGATTGTGGAACCGCTTGCGGCAGTTCGGCTTTGGTCCTGGCAATGGCATCTCGGGAGCCGAACTCACCCAGGTGCGCGGTGCCGACGTTGAGAACCACCCCAACCGCCGGAGGGGCGATCGCGGCCAGCGCGGCGATGTTGCCGGGATGGCGTGCCGACATCTCCAGAATCAAGTAGTCGGTGCGCCGCGTCGCGCGCAACACCGTCCAGGGATGACCCAGCTCGTTGTTGAAGGATCCGGGCGGAGCCACGACCTCACCCAGCGGGTCGAGCACGGCGGCCACCAAGTCCTTGGTCGACGTCTTTCCCGAGGAGCCGGTGATCCCGACGATGGTCAGCCCGCCGGCCACCAGTTCCGCGGCCACCGCCTTGGCCAGCTTGGCCAGCGCAGCAAGCACCGCCGCGCCCGACCCGTCGGCGTCATGCTCGAGCACTCCGGCCACCCCGTGCCGGGCTCGGCCGGCCGGCGGTTCAGGCGAGACCAGGATCGCGGGAACTCCGACCGCCCGGGCCGCCAGCACGGCCACCGCGCCGGTTGCTACCGCCGAGGCCGCGTGGTCATGCCCGTCGGAGCGGGCCCCCGGCAGCGCCAGAAACAGCCCGCCAGGGCCCACCACCCGCGAGTCGAATTCGACGGTCCCGGTCACGTGAAGTTCTGCGGCGGCTGCCGGTGAGATGTCGGCCAGCGTGCCACCCACGATCTCCGCGATCTGGGCGACGGTCAGGTCGATCATCGGCGCGCCTCCCCGGCCCCTCGGGGCTCCTCCCTAGGCCCTAAGGCCTCTAGAGCCCGAGCCAGCTCCACCCGATCGTCGAACGGGCGGGTTTCGCTCGCGCCGCGCTGACCCGTCTCATGACCCTTGCCGGCGACCAGCACCACGTCACCCGGGCCCGCCCAGCGAACGGCGTACCCGATCGCCGCTCGCCGGTCGTCGATCTCGACGACCTGCGCGCCACCGCCGCCTTCGGCCGCCCCAGCCAGGATCTCCCGGCGGATCGCCGCGGGGTCCTCACCGCGCGGGTTGTCGTCGGTGACGACCACCAAATCGGCCAGCTCGGCTGCGATCTCGCCCATCGGTGCCCGCTTGCCCGGATCGCGCTCGCCGCCGGCGCCGAACACCACCGCAAGCCGGCGGTCCGGCTGCAGCAGAGTGGTCAGTACCGCCCGCAACGCTCCCGGCTTGTGGGCGTAGTCGACCAGCGCAAGAAAACCCTGACCGCAGTCGATCTCTTCCAATCGTCCGGGGACCCGGGTTTCCCGAATGCCCCGCGCTGCCAGGTCCGGGGAGACGCCGACTGCGTCGAGAATTGCCAGTGCGACAAGACAATTGGCGACGTTGTAGTCGCCTGGGAGCCGGATGCCCACCCGGTGCTGCACCCCGTCGGGACCGACGACGGTGAATTCCTGTCCCCCGGCGCCCATCGGCACCAGATCCATGGCGCGCCAATGGGCGGGTCGGCCTTCGGCACTGACGGTGATCGCGTCGCCGGCCCGGGCTGCCATCGTGCGCCCGGCGTCGTCGTCGACGCAGACCACGACGGTGCGGGCACGCAGCGACGAATCCAGGTCGAACAACAGTGCCTTGGCATCGAAGTAGTCGGCCATCGTTGGGTGGAAGTCCAGGTGGTCCCGGGACAGGTTGGTGAAACCGCCCACCGCGAATCGGGTGCCGTCCACCCGACCCAGTGTCAGCGCGTGGCTGGACACCTCCATCACCACGGTGTCGACACCGCGTTCGGCCATGGTCGCGAGCAGTGCCTGCAGCGCGGGAGCCTCCGGAGTGGTCAGTGCGCTGGGGATGTCGGCCCCGTCGATGCGGATGCCGATGGTGCCGATCAGCCCGGCGGTGCGCCCGCCGGCCCGTAGACCGGATTCGACCATATATGTCGTGGTGGTTTTGCCGGACGTTCCGGTGATCCCGACAACCGTCATCCGGTCGGACGGGTTTCCGTACACCGTGGCGGCCAGACCGCCGAGCACGCTGCGGGGCGCGGGATGCACCAGTACCGGCACGGTGCTGGTTTGGAACTCGGCTCCGGAACCAGCCAAGTCGGCCATTTCGGTGACCCCGGCGGCGTCGGTGAGCACCGCGACGGCACCGCGTTCGATCGCCTCGCCGGCATATCGGGCGCCGTGCGTGGCCGAGCCGGTCAGCGCGGCGAACAAGTCACCGGGCCGCACGTCCTGGGCACGCAACGTCACACCGGTCACCCGCAGGTCCGGGACAACGGCACGGTGGTCTGGGCTGGCCATCACCGCGCCGACCTGAGCCGCGAGCGCGGGCAGCCGCACATCCGTACCAGCGCTGCGGCTGGGACGGGAACTGGGCCCAGCGGGCACCGGCACCACCCTCTACACCTCCGTCCGACGCTGCGTGATCCTCATGATCAGCCATGACACCCTATCGAGACATCCGCTGGCCACGCGGTGTTGTCGTGGTTCCCGGGGGCACAGCTGGGTCGGCGCATCCTCACCGCCGCGCTTGCGGCGCAGGTGGCACGTTCGCTAGGTGATCTGCAAGGTAAGCGGCGGCCCCGGATCAGGTGACAGCGGCACGTTCTCACGCTGCATCAGCCAGCTGGCGATGTTGTGGAAAAGCGGGGCCGCCGAGTGCCCCGGCGTGCCGTCCGCGTTGAGCTCCGGGTTGTCCATCATGATTCCGATGACGTAGCGGGGATTCTCGGCGGTGGCCATCCCGGCGAAGGTGATCCAGTAGACGTCGTCGAAGTAGCAGCCACATGCGGGGTTGATCTGTTGGGCGGTCCCGGTCTTGCCGGACATCTGGTATCCCGGCACCGCGGCCGCAGGCCCAGTGCCCTGCTGATAACCCATCGGGTCGCTTTGCACGACAGCCCGCAACATCTGCCGCACGGTTTGGGCGGTCTGCGGCGACACCACCCGAATACCTTCCGGACGCGGCTCTTCGATCCTGGTGCCGTCGGGTGAAATGGTGGCCTTGAGGATCCGCGGCGGTATTCGCAGTCCATCGTTTGCGATGGCCTGGTACATGCCCGTCATCTGCAGCAGAGTCATCGAAAGACCTTGGCCGATAGGAAGGTTCGAGAAGGTGCTGCCCGACCATTGGTCGATCGGCGGCACCAGCCCGGCGCTCTCACCGGGCAGCCCGACGTTGGTGCGCTGACCCAGCCCGAACTTGTGGACCATGTCGTAATAACGCTCCGGGCCGACGCGCTGCGCCAGCATCAGCGTTCCGACGTTTGACGATTTTCCGAACACACCGGTGGTGGTGTAGGGCATCACTCCGTGGTCCCACGCGTCATGGATGGTGACGCCGCCCATCTGGATGGCGCCGGGTACGTGCAACACCTCGTCGGGGTTGCTGAGCCCGTATTCGATGACTGAGGACGCGGTGATCACCTTGTTCACCGAGCCCGGCTCGAAGGGTGAGGACACCACCAGGTTGCCCAGCTGTTTGTCGCCCTGGCGTCCGATGTCTTGGGACGGGTCGAAGGTGTTGTCGTTGGCCATGGCCAGCACTTCGCCGGTTTTGGCGTCGAGGACGACGGCCGAGGCGTTGCGGGCCCCGGACAGGTTCTTTGCCTGCTGGACCTGTTGCTGCACGTAGAACTGGATATCGTCGTCGATGGTCAGCTGGACGGTCGAGCCGTTGACCGCGCGGTGTCGGTTGCGGTTGCTGCCGGGGATAACCACACCGTCGGACCCGCGGTCATAAGTGACTGCGCCGTCGGTTCCCGACAGCATCGCGTCCATGGACTCCTCGAGCCCCAGCAGCCCGTGACCGTCCCAGTCGATGCCGCCGACGAGATTGGCCGCCAGCGATCCGCCCGGATACTGGCGCAGATCCTGCCGCTCAGAGCCGACCTCGGGATACTTTTCGGAGATTGCGCTTGCTATCGCGGGGTCGACGGCACGCGCGAGATAGACAAAGTTGTCGTCGCTTTGCAGCTTCTTCAACACGGTCTGGAAGTCCGGTTTGTTGTGCAGCTGGCCCGCGACGTCCTTGGCGATATCCCGGAACCGTTGCTGCGGATCAGGAGCGGCCGAGTTCTTCTTTTTGGCCTCCTCCAATTGCTGGCGGATCCGCTTGGGCTGAAACGTCAAAGCGCGTGATTCGGTGGTAAACGCGAGTTGCTCGTTGTTGCGGTCGACGATGCTGCCGCGCACCGCTTTTTGGACGTCGGTCACCTTGAGCTGCCCGGCCGCCTGGGCGCGCAGGGTGTTATCTGCAGAACGAATAACTGCGCCGCTGCCACTGCCATCAGCACGAAGATGACTGCGTTGCCGGCCCGATGCCGGAACACGAATGACGCGCCGCGCGTCCCCACTTCCACAATCTGGCGGGTGCGCCGCTCACGCGCTGAGCGGCCCACTGCATCTGCCCCCGCGGCTGGGCGAGATTTCTTGGTTTCCTTGGCTTTCCGGCTCTTCGGTTCCTGGAGGCCGTTGGCTTTCTTCGCCCTTTCTTCGCGCTTCGGTTGCCGAAGCTCCTTGGCCTCCCGCGGGTTACGTGGACCACGCGTCGGTCGCATCGACTGCGACCGGCGCGTCCGCCCAGACTCGGCGCGGCTCATCTGGTAGCACTTGGCGCCGTGGCAGTGGCGGGCCCGAGCTGTTCGCCGTTAGCCGGTTGAGGTTGCGGTTGCGGCACCGGGGCGAGCACCGGCGCCCCGGGGATTACCGGAACAACAGCTTGCGGGGCCTGGGGCGCCATCGCCCGTTGCACCGGAACGGGCACTTCCGCGAGTAATGGCACGGGCACTTGGGCCGGCACCGGAACGGGCAGTCCGCCCACCGGAATCGGCACTTCGGCGGGCACCGGGGCGGTCACCGGGCCCGCCGGAGCAGGTAGCCCCGGAATCGGCATTGTTCCCGGGACCGGTCCGGCGACCTGCCCATTGGGCATACCAGGCAGTTGGGGATTGCTCTGCGGCAGGTGCTGGCCGCCCATCGTCGTCGAGCCGTCCGGAGCGCGCAACAGCGCTTCGGGCCCAGACCTGGCAGGTGCCTGCGGGTCACCGGGTCCCGGTTGCAGCCGAACCGAGACCTCCGGGGGGAGCGCCGGCGGTTTCGGGGGCGGCGGCGGACCATCGTCGAGCTTGGCGTTCAGCGGCGGTGGTGGAACGCCGTCGGCCGGCTTGGGTGCGCCGACGACGACCCAGTTACCGGTCGGGTCCTGGACCAGGTGTGCGGTGTCCCTGGTCGGGATCATCCCGTGCTTGCGGGCCGCTTCGGCCAGGGCGGGCGCCGACTCCGCCTCGCGCACATCGCGTTCCAGCGCCTCCTTCTGCTGCTGCAGCATCCGGTTCTTCTCGCGGGCGTGGCTGAGTTGGTACGAACGCTCGGCGGAGGCAGTGGACAGCCACAACGTGAGACCGAGCCCGAGACCGAGCGAACCGATAACCAGAACGACAAACGGAACTTTGTTCGCCAGCGTCCGGGGCCGCAGGTCAATCGATGCCAGCCGAGCGGCCATACGCTCAGTCAATCGAAGCCGGACGGCCCTGGGCGCTTTAGCTTTCCGCGCCTTGGCGCGCGCCTTGGCCTGGTTCCGGCTCTTGGGCCGGGCCGACCGCTCGACCGGCCGGGCAATTGGGCTGGTCTGCGGTCCAGACTTCGGTGCCCGGGCCTCGCGGGCAGGCGCCGAGGCCTGTCCCGGTCGGGTGCGGCGCGACGACACGGAATCAGCGGTTGTTGTGCGCCTGCCCTTCCGGGCAGAACCGTCGCGTCCGCCCCGACGCTCACTGCCGTTGCCTCGTTTCGGCGTCACGGGCTTGGCCTTCATGAGTCGCCCTTCTCGGTCGGCTGACGCTGTGGCTCCACCCGTTGCAAAGCCCGCAATCGAACCGCGGTGCTGCGAGGATTGCGTTCGGTCTCGGCCGCATCCGCGCGCTCAGCACCGCGCGTCAACGACCGGAATCGCGGCTCGTGGCCGGGAAGTTCGACCGGAAGACCTTCCGGTGTGCGAGAGACAACCGCGTCCGCGAACACACGTTTGACGATCCGGTCCTCCAGCGACTGGTAGGCCAACACCACGATGCGCCCGGTGACCGCGAGCGCGTCCAACGCGGCGGGAACAGCGTTGCGCAGCGAGGTCAGCTCGTCGTTGACCGCGATTCGCAGCGCCTGGAACGTGCGCTTAGCCGGGTGCCCGCCGGTGCGCCGGGCCGGAGCGGGAATCGCCTGGTACAGCAGCTCGACCAGCTCGGCGGTCGAAGTGAACGGGCGCTGCGCCCGCTGACGGACGATATGCGTGGCGATGCGCCGCGCGAACCGCTCTTCGCCATACCGGCGGAAGATATCGGCCAACGCGGCCGCGTCGTAGTTGTTGACGATGTCGGCCGCGGTAAGCGGTGCGGACCGGTCCATGCGCATGTCCAACGGTGCGTCCTGCGCGTAGGCGAAGCCCCGCTCGGCGCGGTCGAGCTGCATGGACGAGACGCCGAGATCGAATAGCACGCCGTCCACCGATTCCACTGCGGCATAACCGGACTCTGCCAGCGCTTCGGAGAGACCGTCATACCGCGTGTGTACAAGCCTGATTCGGTCGGCGAATCGAGCGAGCCGAGTCCGGGCGATATCCAGGGCACTTGCGTCGCGGTCGAGCCCGATCAGCCGCAGCCCGGGTAACTCGGTCAGGAACCGCTCGGCGTGCCCGCCCGCGCCGATGGTCGCGTCGACGAGGACCGCTTCGGATCCGTCGGAGTGGTGGCGGGTCAGCGCGGGGGCAAGCAGCTCCACGCAGCGTTGCAGGAGGACGGGCACATGCCCGAAATCAGCTTGGCCGAAAGAGTTTGGACCGTCAGCCATCGCGACACCTCCCCGGATTCGGCAATACCCGCTGGCTCGCAGGGCTTCGAAAGCCTCAGTGGAACAAGCCCAGGCATCGAGGTCCCTGTCCGAAGGCACGAACCTGGCGTTGGGGAAGTACGCCAGGGTCGGTTCGGACAGAGGCCACGATGCACGGGCATGCGCCTCAGATGATGTCGCCGAGTGCTTCATCGCTGGCCGCGGAGAAGTTCTCTTCGTGGGTCTGCTGGTAGTCCTGCCAGGCCTGCGCATCCCAGATCTCGAGGTTGTCGATCGCCCCAATCACTACGCAGTCCTTGGAGAGGTCGGCGTAGCGGCGGTGGTCGGCCGACAGGGTGATGCGGCCCTGCGCGTCGGGATGCTGCTCGTCGGTTCCGGCGGCGAGGTTGCGCAGGAAAGCTCTCGCCTCGGGGTTGCTGCGGGATGTCTGGCTCGCCTTGTGCGCCAGCTTCTCGAACTCCTCCCGCGGGTAGACGGCGAGGCTGTGGTCTTGGCTTTTGCTGACCATCAACCCCCCCGCCAGCGCGTCGCGGAACTTGGCGGGCAACGTGAGCCGCCCCTTGTCGTCGAGTTTGGGCGTGTAGGTGCCGAGAAACACCAGCTCACCTCCTGCCCAAGGCGTCTCCGACTCACCCAAACACTTCAGCCACCATACCCCACACTCCCCCACTTACCCCCATATTTGGAGTGTCGCGGCGAAGTTTCTGGGCTTATCTGCCACGCCACCTGGCGCGAGGGCCACCTGGGCTGATTTCGCGGCTCGGTCGTGGCGCCGGGAAACCGCATTTCAAGAGCCCAAAGTCGGCAAGTGGGGCCAAGTGGGGCACCACATTGGTGCCTAATGGGGCGCACTGGGGCTCAGATTGGGCTCGATTTGGCCTCGTATTGGGCTCGAGCACGAAAACGGGGCAGCCAGCGGCTGCCCCGTTGCGTCTTGCGGGTCCCCGCTACTCGTCGAAGCGGCGGCGGAAACGATCCTCCATACGGCTGGTGAATGAGCCTCCGCCACCCCTGGTTCGACGCTGGCGGGGAGCGCCGGGCGCGGTTCCGGAGTGTTCCGCCAGGCCGGACAACCGGGGGCCGGTGATGGCGAACACCACACCGCCGAACATCACGACGAAGCCGAAGACGCTGAGAATCGGGAAAGTACCGATCATCGTTGCCTTGAAAGCCACGCCGGAAACCAGCATCCCCAGGCCGATGATGAACAGCGCCGCGCCCTGCAGGCGCCGCCGCGCGGTCGGTGCGCGCAACCCACCGCCACGGACACTCGATGCGAATTTCGGATCCTCGGCGTAGAGAGCGCTCTCAATCTGATCGAGCATCCGCTGCTCATGATCGGAGAGTGGCATTCGTCCCTCCTTGCCGAGTTTGGCACGTAACTATCGATAGCACGCGGATGCCCGTTGTGCGAGCAACTAACTCAAATGATACGAGGTCAATCTGCTGTCTACCACTGGTTCGGTGGCGATTCTATCTCCGTGGCGCGTCGACGAGGACGCGGGCGGCAACGGCGGTGCGCTACAACCGGCTTGCCGAAGCAGGCCGGGCCGTCAGCTCGTCGCCTGAGAACAGGCACAGCCGCTCTTCGATCGAAGGCCGTCGGGTCCGATAATGGCGATAGGCACACAGGGTCGAAGCACTGCGTGAGTCTTGAAAAAGT
>JBEKNM010000186.1:0-7890 GCA_049522835.1 Mycobacterium sp. | reverse complement strand
GTTTCCCACCTCGCTCTGAGTCTGGTCGGTGCGGGTTGAGACAGGGATCTGCGCGATGAGGGGTTTGATCGGAAGCTCACCACGCTTCTGCAAGTATTCGCGGGCGGCGCCGGCCACGAGCGCGAGCACGACGTCGTTGAGCTTGACGCCGAAGGCATCCTTGACAGCCTTGACCCGGGCCAGCTCGACGCGGCAGGCGGTAACCCGCCGGTGCGGCGACACGCGCGCGTTGAACCGGGTCTTGGGCGCTTCGAAGTAACCCGACGGCTTGCTGCGGACGCCCAGAGCGGCGACCTGCTGGCGCACCGTCTGCTCCACCAGTCGGGCGATGCGGAACGGCGTCATGATCCCGACGTTGACAAGGGCACCCACCGCGCGCCGCTCCAGTCCCGGAAGCTTGGATCCCACCAGCGACCCGACCGTCTCCTTTTGCGCCGGTCGGGGTTCTGGCGTGACGTCGAACAGGATTTCGCCCAGCCCGGCGCCGGAGACCCCGTCGACGATGGCGTGATGCATCTTGGTCAGCGTCGCGATGCGGCCACCGCTGACACCCTCGATTACCCACAGCTCCCACAGCGGGCGGGACCGGTCCAGTTTGTACGACATCAACCGTCCCACGAGTTCTTCGAGCTCGCGCCGTCCGCCGGGACCCGGAACGCCGATGCGGCGGACGTGGAAGTCGATATCGAGCTCCTCGTCCTCGACGAACCACGGCCGGTCCAGCCCGAGTGGCGCACCGGTGACCCGCCACCGCAACTGCGGCAATTCGGCCAGGCGCTCGATCAGCAGTTCGCGGAGTCGTTGAAAGCTGTAGTCGGGCGCATCGCCGGGATCGCAGACCGCCAGCGCACCCACATGCATATGCCAGCCCGCAGTTTCTGCAGACCAAAACGCCGCATCAACACTCGAAAGCCGCTTCATGCCATGACGGTAGCCCTGTTCGGCGGCGCCGGGCTAGGCTACATTGCCCAGCTCCTCCCCCGCTGGGCTAGGCATCCTCCAACAGGTCCGGCGTCACCGCCGACTCGGTGTCAGGAATGCCTTCCACCTTCGCCTTGCGGTCGGCCATCGACAATAATCGCCGAATACGGCCTGCCACAGCATCTTTCGTCATCGGAGGGTCGGCGATACGGCCGAGCTCCTCGAGGGAAGCCTGCCGGTGCTCGACGCGTAGCTTGCCGGCCGAGGCCAGATGATCGGGCACGGTGTCGCCGAGGATCTCCAGCGCCCGCTCCACCCGGGCGGCTGCCGCGACCGCGGCCCGTGCCGAGCGGCGCAGATTGGCGTCGTCGAAATTGGCGAGCCGGTTGGCAGTCGCCCGAACCTCACGACGCATCCGGCGCTCCTCCCAGACGAGCCGGGTGTCCTGGGCGCCCATGCGCGTCAACAACGCGCCGATCGCGTCACCATCGCGCAGCACCACACGATCGACACCGCGCACCTCGCGGGCCTTCGCGCCGACCCCGAGCCGGCGCGCTGCACCCACCAGGGCCAGCGCGGCCTCCGGGCCGGGGCAGCTGACCTCCAATGCCGACGAACGTCCCGGCTCGGTGAGTGACCCGTGCGCCAAAAAAGCTCCCCGCCAAGCGGCTTCGGCGTCGGCGATACTGCCGCCGACGACCTGGGCCGGCAGTCCGCGCACTGGACGCCCCCGCATGTCCAGAAGTCCGGTCTGCCGCGCCAGCGCCTCACCGTCGTTGGCGACCCGCAGCACATACCGAGTGCTCTTGCGAATCCCGCTGGCCGACAACACATGCACAACCGCGTTGTAGCCGTAGAGCTCAAAGATGTCCTTGCGCAGCCGCCGCGCGATGTTGCCCAGGTCGACCTCAGCCTCGACGACCACCCGGCCGGCCACGATTTGCAACCCGCCGGCGAACCTCAGCAGAGACGTGACTTCTGCACGACGAGCGCTAATCGATTTCACGACCAGGCGGCTCAACTCGTCCTTGACTTCGGTCGTCATCGCCACGCGTCGTCACCCCTTGGTCCGCTATCAGCCGGCCCGCTAACGCCAGTCTGTGGACTTTCACCGTCGGTCCGCATCTCTGCGGTGGCTGTCACCTGAGGCGCCCCCGGGCCCTTGCGGCCGGCTCGGACGCCGTCCAGAGCAGCGGCGAGCTTCCCTGGATCATGTAAAGGTGTACCAGGTCTTGCCACGTCGATGAAGTGGACCTCGGCCTCTAGCAGTGTTGCCGTGCGGCGTAGTTGCTCCCGTTCCCGCTCAGCCGGCACCCGTTCGGCGTCGATTATGACGTCATGGACGGTGAACCCGGGCGCGTGCTGGGCCAGGACGTGCAGATGACGCTCCGCGGAGAATCCGGCCGTCTCCCCCGGCTCTGCCACCAGGTTCAACACCAGCGCCCGCCGCGCCGTGGTGGCCCGCAGCGCTGCGGCAAGCTCCGGTACCAGCACGTGCGGAATCACGCTGGTGAACCACGACCCGGGCCCCAGTACAATCAAGTCGCCGGCCATGATGGCGTCCACAGCCTGCCGGGTCGCCGGCGGGTTGGCCGGATGTAGCCGCACCCGCCGCACCTTGCCCGGTGTGGTCGCGATCGCCACCTGGCCACGGATCAGCCGGAACATCCGAGGGTCGGTCTCCAGGCCGGACACATCGGCTTCGATCTGCAGCGCGATCGGGCACATCGGCAGCACTCTGCCGTTGACACCGAGGATGCGTCCCAGCTCGTCCAGGGCGGCAACCGGGTCAGCCAGCACCTCGTTGAGGCCGGCAAGCAAGAGGTTGCCGATCGGATGTCCGGCCAGCACGCCACTGCCGCCGAACCTGTGCTGCAGGATGGTCGCCCACAGCTGTCCATAAGGGCTATCAGATGCCAACGCCGCCAACGCCATTCGCAGGTCGCCCGGTGGCACCACGTCCAGTTCGCCGCGCAGCCGGCCGGATGAGCCGCCGTCATCGGCGACGGTCACTACGGCGGTGACGTACGGAGTCAGCCGGCGGGCCGCAGACAGCGTTGCGTATAAGCCGTGCCCGCCGCCCAGCGCGACGATGCTGTGACTTATTGGCTGCCTCACCGTGCCGCTCATTCGCGACCCAGATCCCGGTGCAGCACCCGCACCGACAGTCGTTCATCGGCCCCCAGCAAACCCATCAATGCCTCCGCGATCGCGACGCTGCGATGCTTCCCGCCGGTGCAGCCAATCGCGACCGTCATGTAGCGCTTGCCCTCCCGGCGATAGCCCTCGACAACAAGGGATAGCAGTCGATGGTAAGCGCCGAGAAATTCAACCGCGCCAGGTTGGCCCAACACATAATCACGCACCGCCGGATGTTGGCCGGTGAGCGGACGCAGCTCGTCGACCCAGTGCGGGTTCGGCAGAAATCGCACGTCCATGACCATGTCCGCATCCATCGGCAGGCCGTACTTGAAGCCGAAAGATTCGACCGTGACGCTGGTAGAGGCGCTGGCATCGCTGCCGAACGCGCGCTCGATGTTTTCCCTGAGGCCCCGCACCGACAGTGTCGACGTATCGATGATCAGGTCGGCGGTGGCGCGAACCGGGGCCAGCATCCTGCGTTCAGCGGCAATGCCCTCGGCCAAGGTCTGCTCGCCCTGCAGCGGGTGGCTGCGACGATTCTGTTCGTAGCGGCGCACCAACATGTTGTCGGACGCCTCCAGGAACACCACACGCGGGGTTATGTTGCGGGTCGCCAATTCGTTGCGCACCGAGTCCAAGTCGCCGGTGAATCCGCGCGACCGCGCATCCATCACCACCGCAAGCTGGGTGATCCGCGATCCGGCCGCAAGCCCGAAATCCACCATCCGGGTGATCAGCTGGGGTGGCAGGTTGTCGGCCACATACCAGCCAAGATCCTCGAGTACCTTGGCCGCCGTTCCACGCCCGGCGCCGGACAGCCCGGTCACAAGCACGACGTCGATACCTCCCGCGGCGTCGCCCGGGTTGATGTCGGCATGCCGGATCTCGCTGTCCCCACCGTAGGTCGTCATTCCGAACCCCCGGGCTGCTGAGGTCGCAGCGCCTCGAGGACGGCCGTGGCCGTGGCCACGCCGATACCCGGAACGGCCGTGATCTGGTCGACGGTGGCCTCCTTGAGGCGGGCTATTGATCCGAAGTGAGTGACCAACGCCTTGCGGCGATGTTCGCCCAATCCTGGCACCGAATCCAGCGCCGATGCGGTCATTCGCTTGGATCGCTTGCTGCGATGGTAGGTGATCGCGAATCGATGCGCCTCGTCGCGTACCCGTTGCAGCAAATACAGCCCCTCACTGTTGCGCGGCATGATAATGGGGTCCGGCTCCGACGGCACCCACACCTCTTCCAATCGCTTGGCCAAGCCGATCACCGCGACGTCGGTGATACCGAGCTCGTCGAGCACGGCGCTCGCCGCATTGACCTGTGGCGCGCCGCCGTCGACGACATACAGATTGGGAGGGTAGGCGAACCTCCGAAACTTCTCTGGTGATTTTCCTTCCGGGGAAAGCAGATTCGGATCGTTCTGGTCACTGAGGTGCCGCAGGAACCGGCGCCGGGTCACCTCGGCGATGGAGGCGACGTCGTCGGAACGCCCGCCCCCGGCGGCCTCCCGGATGCCGAAGTGACGGTAGTCCGACTTGCGCGGCAGGCCGTCCTCGAACACCACCAACGAGCCGACCACATCAGTGCCCTGCACGTGGCTGACGTCGACGCATTCAATCCGCAGTGGTGCATCGGCCAAGCCCAGGGCTTCCTGAATATTCTGCAGCGCAGCCGATCTGGCGTTGAAGTCACCAGCTCGCTTCAGCTTGTGTTGCTGCAGCGCATCTTTCGCGTTGCGCTGCACGGTTTCGGCCAGCGCCCGCTTGTCGCCGCGGCGCGGCACCCGCAGCGCGACCCGGGATCCGCGCAGGCCTGAGAGCCAGTCGGCCAACTCGTCGGCGTTGGACGGCAGACACGGCACCAACACCTCGCGGGGAACCGGGTTCGCGGATTCGTCGGCGGCGCCGTCCAGCTCCGCCTGGTCTCCGTAGAACTGCGTCAGGAACTGCTCGACCAACCGCTCCTCACCGGAATCGCCAGGTTCTCCGGACTTTTCGACAACCCAGCCGCGCTGGCCACGAACCCGGCCACCACGGACGTGGAACACTTGTACCGCCGCTTCGAGGTCGTCGTCGGCGAAGGCCACCACGTCAGCGTCGGTACCGTCGCCGAGCACTACGGCCTGCTTCTCCATCGCCCGCTTCAGTGCGGACAGGTCGTCGCGAAGCCGGGCGGCCCGTTCGAAATCGAGTTGCTCGGCTGCGGCGTTCATCTGCTGTTCCAGCTCGCGGGCAAAGCGGTCGGTCTTGCCGGACAGGAAGTCGCAAAAGTCTTGAACGATTCGACGATGCTGCTCGGCGCTTACCCTGCCGACGCACGGCGCCGAGCATTTGTCGATGTACCCGAGCAGGCAGGGTCGGTCGATCTGCTTGTGCCGCTTGAACACTCCAGCCGAACAGGTTCGTGCCGGAAATACCCGGGTCAGCAAATCCAGCGTTTCCCGGATTGCCCACGCATGCGAGTACGGACCGAAGTAGCGCACGCCCTTACGCCGCGGGCCGCGATAAACCATCAGCCGTGGAAACTCCTCGTTGAGGGTGACGGCCAGCACCGGGTAGGACTTGTCATCACGGTAGCGGACGTTGAAGCGCGGATCGAACTCCTTGATCCAGTTGTATTCCAGCTGCAGCGCCTCGACTTCGGTGTTGACCACCGTCCACTCGACCTTGGCCGCGGTGGTCACCATCTGGCGGGTCCGTGGGTGCAGATTCGCGACGTCGGCGAAGTATGACGTCAGCCTGCTGCGCAGGCTCTTGGCCTTGCCGACGTAAATCACTCGGCCATGCGGGTCCCGGAATCGGTAGACGCCGGGCTCGACCGGGATGGACCCGGACGGGGGGCGATATGTTGCGGGATCCGGCACGTATCCAGGCTAGTAGTCGCTAAAAAGGCGGTGGCATGTCGGGATCGGGTGACCGAAATGAGGTGGCCGACGCGGTGGCCCGATAGTTTGGTCAGCTTCGCCGGCTTGGCGGCTGAGCCGGTTACGCATGCGTTCTGTGTTGTTGCGGTCCGCGCGGTTTTGGCTACGAGTGCGGGTGCGGGTAGGCATCCGCGCTGCGCGGCTCCCGGAGTGGTCACCTACGTCTATCCGTCGGACAGGAGCCATATCACCGTTCCGTCCGACTGGTGGGATGGCCCCGAGATTCGCAACAAAGGCCTCGGCTCTAGGGCCCGATCACGGCAACGAGTCTCCGACGAATCCGCGGCAGGGGTGCACCTCGAAGGTGAACACCCCTGCCGCAACGGCCGGATCGTCGTTCATGATCGCGATAGTCTCGTCGACCGTCCCGATGAACGCCCTGACGCCAAAGACCTCTGAGCCGTCGAGCACCGTCAACGACACCGTCACTACGCCGGCGTCGAGCATCCCGAAGTTGCGGCGAGCGTGCTCTAGCATGACCGCCGGTGACGTGTCGTCGCCAGAGTTCGGCCCCGACTTGAGGATGACAAGGCTGTAGGACTTCGCACTGACCAGCAGCTTATTCATCTCGTCGTTGGTGAAGGTCTTCATCGGGCATCCTCTCCCGGTCCGCTAGCCGCAGAGTACGCGCCGCGGTACTTGAGCTATTTGCTAACCAGCAAACTGTCCTCCTCCTCAACAGGAATCATCTGTTCCGCTCGGCCCGTTTGCGCTTTGCGCACAACGCATTGCCGACCCGAACCATCGGTGTGCTTGATTCCACGAATCGCCTTCGAGATCCTCGAAGCACGACCCTCTTGGACCGCCTACCTCTTGGAGCGCGTAATGGCATCCTCATACAGCTACCGACTTCTTCGAATCGCGCTCGTTGGCTTTGGCGCGGTGATGATTCTTCTGTATCCGCTGGCGGCGGTGTGGCCGTCGGGGTGGGCATGGCATCCCGGTGCTCCTTACCAGTCCGACTACTTCATGATGATCGTTGGCCTGTACGCGACGCTGGGCCTTTTCCTCTGGAACGCGGCGCGACGTCCTGAGGCCAATATCAGCCTGATCTGGTTCACCGTGTGCTCGAGCGTCGTCCACGCCGCAATCATGGCGGTCCAATCCTTCGGGAGCGACCACCACATGGGACATCTGTGGGGAGATGTCCCGGCGCTGATTCTCGTAGCCATCGTGCTGTCGGTCCTCGTGCTGACATCCGGCCTCAAGCAACCTCCTGCCGACGTAGCTGCACGCCAGGTGGCCGGTGGTCGGACCTGAGATGCCGGTGTCGATCCTGTTTGCGACTGGGTAGACAGCCCATTAATCGGGATCGAGCCGACCGAGAGGACGCGACGCCGCATTCGACCTTTGTAGTCAACAGTTGTTGAGTTATAGTCAACAGTTGTAGACATGAGTACTCGAGATGGCGGTACTCATCAGGTTGTCGGGGCCTCTGGAGGTATCGAATGTCGTTTGTCAGTGTCGTGCCGGATGTGGTGGGAACCTCGGCGACAGTGCTAGTCAACATCGGCAATACGCTCGCGGATGCTCACGCGGCCGCTGCGGCTCGCACCACATCAGTGCTGGCCGCGGCAAACGACGAGGTGTCGATCGCGATTGCCGACGTGTTTTCCGGTCACGCCCAGCAATATCAGGGGCTGTCCGCGCAGGCGGCAGCGTTTCACAACCAGTTTGTTCAGACACTTACCGCCGGCGCGGGATCGTACGCGCTCACCGAGGCGTCCAGCGTCAATCCGCTGCAGTCGGTGGAGCAGCTGCTGTTCCCGGTGATCAATGCGCCCTTCGTGCGGTACACCGGTCGCTCGCTGATCGGTATCGGCGCCAACGCGGCTCCCGGCTCGGGGCAAAGCGGCGGGGCCGGAGGCTGGTTGTTTGGCAACGGCGGCGCCGGGGGGTCGGGG
>JBEKNM010000185.1:0-7890 GCA_049522835.1 Mycobacterium sp. | reverse complement strand
CAGTGACAACCCGCGCGCACCGGGCCCTCCGGTACGAGCCAGCACCGTGTAGTAGTCGGCGTGGCCGCCGTTGGTGATGAATCTCTTCTGCCCGTTGATGACGAGCTGATCCCCGGAGTGCGTGGCGGTGGTCGACACGCCGGCCAGGTCAGAGCCGGCCTCCGGCTCGGTCAACGCGATCGCTCCGATGAGCTCGCCGTCGGCAACCCGTTGCAACAGCGGCCCGACCCAGCCGGCGTCGGCCCACTTCACGATCTGCTTCGTCGAGAACCAGTGCGGGGTCAGCATCGTGGACGCGGTGGGGAAGACCTGCGAGAGCTCCTCCATCACCACGACAAAGCCGCGCAGGTCAGTGTCGACGCCGCCGTGATCGGCCGGCACGATCATCCCGGTCAGCCCGGCAGTCCTGAGGATCTCGAGAAGCTCGACGGAGAACGTCCCACTGCTCTCGATGCCTTCGATCAGCGGCGCGACACGTTTCGCCGCCAGATCGCGAATTGTCTTGCGGAGCAATTCGATCTCTTCGGGCCACTGCCGTGCACGCATGCGCCACCTCCAAAATTACTATAAATGAGCGATCATTCTTTTCCAACCCTGTAACGACACCGACAGCTCACTAGCCGTCGGTATGCCAAGGTCAAGGGTAGCCTAGGCCTGAGCGAACGTTCACACACACGAGGAGCTATGTGCCGAAGGCGTCCGAGGCCGCGCAGGTTGCGCGGCAAGAGACCGCTCGCGGCGAGGCAACGCGCGTAAGGATACGCGAGAAAGCCCTCGAACTCTTCTATCGGCAAGGCTTCCGCACCACCACCATGCGAGAGATCACCAACGCATCGGGGCTGACTCCGGCCGCTTTCTACAACCACTACAACTCGAAGGACGACCTGCTGCTCGGCATCATTATGGACGCCTTCACCAGGCTTGACGAACAAGTCAGTGTGGCACTGGACAGCGCTGGTGAGGACGACACCGCGCGGCTGGCCGCGTTGGTCCACACCATGACGCTCTGGCACTGCGACAACATCCACCAGGCACGGGTCGCCACGCGGGAGGTCCAGGATTTGAACGCCTCGATGGCCCGCGCGGTACGAGCACAGCTGCACCACCTGCGTTCGGTTGTCGAACAGATCATCACCAGCGGAACCGCGAGCGGCGAGTTCGACTTGCCTGGGGTGCCCACGGACACCGCCGCACGAATCACCGCAACGGCCATACTCGGCTTCGTGCGGTCGATCTCGGCATCGTACCTCGACGCGAAGGTGCTCAGCCCCGCTGAACTGGCCGACCCGGTGGTCACGTTGGTACTGCGGATGGTCGGCGCCCGCGCCGACCCGCCTCAAGTCTCCTAACGCGCGCGCCGCTGAATGTCGCGGTGTGAGGCCTGCGCCTGCTGAAGATGCCACGACCACCCTTCGTGACCCAGGGACACCTCGGCGCCGAGCAGCATCGATAACTGGTACTGCCGGTTGAGGACCATCTTGGTCCACTGCAACGCCTCCCTCGGCAACGCGACGAGTTGTTCGACGACTTCGCGGACCGCCTCCTCGAGCTGGTCACTTGGGACCACCGTGGTGACCACACCGGCGTCGAGCAGGTCGTTCGCACTCATGGGCTTGCTCAACAGGTAGAACGCTTTAGCCCGGTGCACTCCCATCGACAGCGGGAAAGAGAGGGCCCCACCGTCTCCCGCCACCAGGCCCATGGCCAAGTGGCGATCAGTCATCACCGCGTCCTCACTGGCTACGATGATGTCGCCGAAGCTGGCGATTGACGCGCCGAGCCCGACAGCATCACCGTTGAGGCCTACGACGATCGGTTGTGGAAGTTCGACCATGTCACGGATGAGCCACTTGCCTTCGCGCATCAGTTGCAGCCAGTCCTGTTCCCCCACCGAGGCGTACCACTGCATGTCCGCGTGTGGCATGAACGCCTCACCCGCGCCGGTGAGGACCACGACCTTCACGTCGTCCGCCCGGACCTCGGCGAAAAGCCGGGACAGCTCGCTGTGCTTGCGGCCGTTGCCCGGCTTTTCCAGACCCACCGTGAGGACATCGCCCTCTCGCTCGAGCCGCAGCTCGTGATAATCCGCGTATTTCATACGACCTACTGTCACTCGTCGGGAAACCGCGGCGGGCGCTTCTCGTAGAACGCGCGACGTCCCTCGGCGATCCCTTCGGTCCCCCACAGCATTGCCGCGGTCGTGGTGCTCTCGAAAAGCGCGCGGTCGGCGATCTCCCGGTTGAATGCGGCCTTGACCGTCTCGGCGGCGATCCTCGGCAACTCGACCAGCTGCCGGGCCTGTTGCTCGGTGGCATCATCGAGGGCTGAGTCGTCGAGGGAGTCGTCCACGACGGTGCACACCAGGCCCAGACCCTGGGCCTCCACCGCATCGACACGGCGGCCGGACCATGCGATCTGCTTGGCCCGTGAGCGCCCCACGATCTCGCCGAGGCGAACCAGCGCGAAGGCCGGCACCGCTCCCACCGACAGCTCGGGCAGCGCGAACCGGGCGTCGGCCGAGGCGACCACGAGATCGCAGGCCATCGCCAGCTCGAACCCTCCGCCGAGTGCCCGCCCCCGCACCGAAGCGACCACCGGCTTACGACAGTGCTCAATGCGCCGGAAGGCCCCGATAGTCTCATAGACGTACTCGCGTCCACCGCCGACGCCGAGATCGAACGTCGCGATGTCGCCCCCGGCGCAGAAGTCGCTGCCGGTCGCGCGCAGCACGACGGCACGGACGCTGCGGTCCTGTTCGATCTGCGCCCACGCGGCGCCCAGCGACGCAAGCAGGTCCGGTCCGAGCGCATTGCGCCGGCCCGGGTCGTTTAGGGTGACGAAACCGATCCGATCCCGGACCTCGACCATGACGAGCGATTCAGCCATCAGTCGACCATCGTCAGCCCACCGCTGACGCTGATCACCTGGCCGGTGATGAATGAGACCTCCTTGGAGGCGAGGAAGATCGCCGCGGCGGCAACCTCCGCCGGGACCCCCAGGCGCTTCAACGTGACGAGCCTGATCATCTTCTCGATGACCTTCTGGTCCTGATGGCGCTGCAGCGGGGTGTCCGTCACCCCCGGCGATACGACGTTGGCGACGACGCCTTGCCGGCCGGTCTCCCGCGCAATCGACTTGGTCAGGGCGATGACTCCGGCTTTCGCGCCGGCGTACACACCCTCACCGAAGGTGCCGACCCGGGCCGCGTCGGACGAGAAGGTGACGATCCGACCATAACCCGCCTCCGTCATGTGCCGCAGCGCGGCATGGCACGGGTAGATCGTGCCCATGTAGTTGACGTCGATGATCTTGCGCCAGTAATCCGGGGATTCGGTAAGCAGCGGGTGGGTCTCCGACCAACCAGCGACGGTGATGATCGCGTCGAGTTTGCCAGCCGAGGCGACCGCGTCGTCGATGACCTGGTTGCAGGCAGCGAAATCGGTGACGTCCAGCGTCATCGCCTCAGCGCTGCCCGCACCGGTGCAGCCGGCAGCCACCGACTTCGCCGCGTCGCCGTTAATGTCGGTGACGAACACCTTCGCACCGCACTCGACGAGGCCAGCGCACGTCGCCGCGCCGATACCGCTACCGCCACCAGTGACCAGCACCACCTGGTCTTCGAAGTCAAACATTGCGTGATGTCCTTTCTATTGGAGTCCCTGCGGTCGGTCAGGCAAGTCGTTCGGGTCGCGACACGATCGTCACCGCGGCAACGGAGCCGGGACCGCCGAGCGCATGGGCGAGCCCGAGCTCGGCGTCGGGCACCTGCCGGTCGGGCTCGCAGCGCGCCAGCAGCTGCTCGGCAACATCGATGATCATGCGAACGCCCGACGCCCCGATCGGATGGCCGCATGACTGCAGACCCCCGCTGGTATTGACGGGTAACGCTCCGCCGGGTCCGGTCTCGCCGCTCAGGACCAGGCGGCGGCCAGCGCCCCGCTCGGCCAACCCGAGGTCCTCGTAGTTGATGACTTCGGTGACGGTGAAGCAGTCATGACATTCGACGACGTCGAGCTCCGCGAGCGGGTCGGTGATGCCGGCCTTTCGGTAGGCAAGCGCCGCGGCCGCACGGGTGGAGTCAAACCCCAGGAAGTCGTTTCCGGTGTCGAACTGCGCGGTGAAATACCCCTGTGTCGCGGCGAGCTCGCAGGCAACGAGAACGGTGTACTCGATACCGAGCTCCCTGGCACGGTCGACCGTCGTCAGGACCACCGCGGCGGCACCATCCGTCGTGGGGCAGCAATCGAGCAGGCCGATCATCCCCGACACCGGCGCGGCCCGTTCCACTTGACCGGGATCGACGGCCGACCGCAGGTGCGCGTTCGGGTTGATGGCGCCGTAGTGGTGGTTCTTGACCGCCACCGCCGTCATCGCCTCCCGGGGCGACCCGTAGTCGTGGGTGTAGCGATTGGCGATGAGGCCGAATATGCCGGGCGCGGTGCGACCCTTGGCGATGACCGGGTGCCCTCGCTCGATGTGCTGGCCGAGCAAGCTCGCCCTCGGAGCAACGTCGCGCATCTTCTCCGCACCCACCACCAGGGCGTACTCGCTGAACCCGCCAACGACCGCCATGGCGCCCTGGCGGACCGCGTCCATCCCGGTGGCGCAATAGTTCGCCACCCGGGTGACCGGCCGCCCCCACAACGCCAGCGGTTCGTCCAGCGATGTGCCGGCGTTGCCCTCCTCGGAGTACGTATAGGAGAACGCGGTACCCAGCCAGGCGGCGTCGATGTCGTCAAGGGTGAGGCCGGCGTCGTCGATCGCCTCGGTGGCGGCGTCGATGACCATGTCGGCGTACGAACGGGCGAAATGCTCCCCGAACGCCGTTTTGCCCATTCCGATGATGGCAACCTGAGATCCGGCCATCAGCTGACCACCTTCGCCTTCCAGAAGTAATGCGGCAGATGCCCGCCGTCGTGCAACTTCCGCAGCACAAGGTCGACCGGCCGTCCAGGACCGCACTCGTCCGGCGCCGTGTCGGTGACCTGGGTATAGACCCGAACATCGCCGACATCCACCACGCCCATGATCAGTTCATTGACCGGTACCGGAAACAGGTGCTCGACGGTGTGGGTGAACAGCGCTCCGTTCCGGGGCAGCTCGAGTGTGTCCATGAGATCGACCGTGTGGCACTCCAGACAGATCCGGCGCGGCGGGAAGTGGCCTCGACCGCACTTGCGACAGCGCGTTCCGCGCAGCTCCAAGCCGACCGACTGCTCGCGGCGCAGCAGCATCTCCGACGTGGAGGGGTTGACTGGTTCCACGGGAAGCTGCCCGCGCATCCGCTGGTACATACCGACCGGGAGCTCCCGGCGCCGGCGCAACGCCGCCGCCATCTGAGAGGCGCCTTCGCTGAGGCCGTCGTGGTCGGAGACCGTGCCCAGCAGGGCAGTGGCCCCGTCGCCCGCGGCGGCGATGAGAACCCGCTCACCGGGTAGCCGGTCCGTGAGCGACAACGCGAGCTGAAGAAAAGGATGCGCCACCCCGGTGTAGCCGATATCGCGGTCGATGCCCCCGGACGGAGACGGCACCGTCAACCCAAGTCGGCTGGACACCGAAGCCTCGACCCTGGCGAGCGGGGCCGCGAATGCTGCGGCGTGCAAGTCCTCAGCCCCGAAACCGGCCATCGTGCAGGCCCGCCCGGCTGCCGCGGCCAGCCACGGTGTGAGCAGCTCGGTGGTGACAAATCGGTCGTCGGCCACCCGGCTCCAACGGTCTTCCGGTGACCGCCAGATTCCGGCGGCCGGGTCGCTGAAGGTGGCCTGGCCGATCAGCGAGACGATCGAGGGTCCGGTACCGACTACGACAGCGGCACCGGCATCACCGGACAGACGTTCGTGGGGTCCTCCGGGTTGCAGGTCGCGGCGATCGGCGGCGATCACCAGCACGTGGCGGGCGGTTCCGCCCCGGATCAAGCCGCACGCCAGCCTGACGGCGTCCAACCCGCTCCGCAGGCTTCCGGTCAGGTCGACGCACTGATCGGCCGGGATGCGCAGCGCCGCTGCCACCACCGCGGCGTGCTGCTTCTCTGTGAATACCGGTGTGGTGGTTGCGAACAGGACGGCGTCGATGCCGTCCCGCGCCGACGGGTCGGGACCCAGTGCCCGCAGGGCAGCCTCGACACCCATCGTGAGCGAGTCCTCGTCGAAGTTGGCGACAGTACGCGCGCCGGGCGCGCTCTTCGCCGACCAGTTCTGGGCCAACGCCTCACGATCCAGGCTCCACCGCGGGATGTGGATGCCGAGTGCTTCGATCCCGGCGATGTTCACCGGTACGGACCGAATTCGGCGGGCCGCTTCTCCAGGAACGCCGACGTGCCTTCGTGGAACTCCTTGGTGTCGTGGATGAAGGAGATGTACTGGAAACCCACTGGAACCGACGGCCACTGCCGGTCGGCTTCCATGTTGAGCATGTGCTTAGCAACCCGCAGCGCCTGTGGGCTCAGCGAAAGCAGCCGGTCACACCATGCGCGGGTCGCCGCATCCAGCTCGTCGTCCGGCACGACCTTGTTGATCCAGCCCATCCGCTGCGCCTCGGTGGCGGTGAACGGCTCGCAGAGCATGATGATCTCTTTCGCCCGCTTGTCCCCAACAAGCCGGGGCAGCAGCTGGGTACCCCACCAGATGGGGACACTGCCCATCTTCGGCCCGGCCTGAGCGAACTTCGCCGACTCCGCGGCGATGGACAAGTCGCAAATCACGTTGATCTCATTCCCGCCACCGATGCACCAGCCACGCACCTTCGCGATCACCGGGATACCGGAAGACCGGACCGCGAGCGAGAACGCCATCGCCTTCTGTCCCAGCAGGCGGGCCCCGCGGCTGTTTGAATCGTCTTCCATCTGGATGTCGCCGCCAGCACAGAAGGCCCTGTCCCCTGCCCCGGTGAAGACAACGACGCCCACATCCGGGTCGTTCTCGGCCCTGAGCACGAGCTCCCGCATCTGATCGAGCATCGCGAGGTTGTAGGCGTTGCGCTTCTCCGGACGGTTGATGGTGATCGTGGCGACACCGTCCTGCACGTCCCAGAGGATGTCGGCGCTCCCGGCATCTGCAGTGTTCATTAGATCTCCTTCCGGACCAGCAGGTCCACAGCGGTGACGCCGCGTCCCGCGGCGTGCACGATGAGCGGGTTGACCTCAACTTCCAGTAGCCCGGCGACCGCCCCTGCCTGCGACAACCGCGCGACCGCCCGGGCGGCGGCATCCACATCGCAGGGCTGGCGGCCGCGGTATCCGTCGAGCAGGGGAAAGCCCCTCAGCGAACCGAGTAGTTCGCGCGCGGCCGCGACGGTCAGCGGGGCGAACGACGTCGCGACGTCGCCGTAAAGCTCCACGAAGGTGCCCCCGAGCCCGACGGTGATCGTCGCCGGATACCCGTTGTCTCCCGCCCGGACTCCGACCAGAAGCTCGACCCCGGGCTCGGAGATCCGTTGCACAAGAATGCCTTCGACGGCTGGGTCAGGAACGGCGGCGGCGACCGCGGCGAGCATCTGCCGCCCGACCGCCGCGGCCTGGGCGGTATCGACGCCAACCACTACCGCGCCGAGCTCACTCTTGTGCATCACCTTTGGCGACTGCACCTTGAGCACCGCACGCCCGCCCAGGTCGGCCACAGCGGCCGGCAGCCCATCGGGGTCGGTCACGAGCGCCGCGTCGGGCCGGTGAACCGCGACCCAGTCCAGCAGCGGGGTGGCAGCCCACTCGGTGAGGACCTCACCCTCGGGTAACTCCGGTCCGGACTCCGGGCTCACCGGCCGGTCGGCTGGCCCTCCGGGCGCCGCTGCCCTCGTCATCGCCGCCATCGACCGAACCGCTGACTCAATGCTGGCGTGTACTCCGATGGCGCGTTGCGAAAGCGACTCGACGTGCTCAGCGATCCGGTCTGGCGC
>JBEKNM010000184.1:0-7956 GCA_049522835.1 Mycobacterium sp. | reverse complement strand
CGGACAGTGCGATCGGTGGACAGTTGCTCGAGTCCGTTCGGAAACTTCATTGGACGCTCCCTCGGTTGTGGTGTTCTTACCAGCCTTCACGTTTCTACGATGGCTGTGTGACCGATCACGCATTCACTCCGCAGGAGCGGCGGGCCGTGTATCGGGTGATCTCCGAACGGCGCGACATGCGCCGCTTCGTACCGGGCGGCGTAGTACCGGAGGACGTGCTGGCCCGCTTGTTACAAGCCGCGCACGCCGCGCCCAGCGTCGGCTTGATGCAGCCGTGGCGGTTCATCCGGATCACTGATGATCCACTCCGGAAACGCATGCACGCACTCGTCGACGAAGAGCGCGCGCTCACCGCGCAAGCCCTGGGGCAGCGGGCTGAGGAGTTTCTGCGATTGAAGGTCGAAGGCATTCTCGAGTGCGCTGAGCTCCTGGTGGTGGCACTCTGCGACAACCGCGATGCGCACATCTTCGGTCGGCGCACCATGCCGCAGATGGACCTGGCCTCGGTGTCGTGTGCAATCCAGAACCTGTGGCTGGCAGCCAGGTCCGAAGGTCTCGGCGTGGGCTGGGTCTCGCTGTTCGACCCGCCACGGTTGGCGGCCCTGTTGGAAATGCCCGCTGAGGCCGAACCCATCGCCATCCTGTGTCTGGGCCCGGTGCCCGACTTCCCGCATCGGCCGGCGCTGGAGGTGGACGGCTGGGCCTTCGCGCGACCGCTCGCCGAGTTCGTCTGCGAGAACCGATGGGGTCAACCTCCGATTGACCCCGGGCCCGGCCAGCCCGCGCCGCGGGCGGGTGCGGGAAAGGCCAGCACGCTGCCGTCCCAGTCGGTGTGATTCATCAACCGCTGCGGCCCGGGCCAGTGCGCGGCGACCACGAACAGAGTGCAGCCGTCCTGGCCACCGAGCATGCAGGCGAACGCGCCGCGGTCCAGCTGGACCCGATCCAACACCTCACCGCCCTGGTTGACGCGCACGCAGCAGCGATCGCCGACGTCGGCGTACCAGACCGCGCCGTCGCGATCGAGGCAGATGCCGTCGGGTGAGTGCTCGCCCAGGTGTGCCCACACGCGGCGATTCGACAGCGATCCGTCCGCGCCGATGTCGAAGGCGGTCAGCCGGTGCCCGTACGACTCGGCGACGACGAGCGTGGCGTTGTCGGCGGTGACGGCCATCCCGTTGGGAAACGCCAGATCGTCGGCGACCACCCGGGCCCATCCATCCTTGACCAGGGCAACGAACCCGGGCGCTGGGTCAGCGGCGGACGTTCCCGCAGCGAAGTCAAAATTCACGTTGTTGACGTAAATGTTGCCGCGACCGTCGATCACGATGTCGTTGTAACCGTGCGGCGACAACGCCGACAGGTCGGCATACTGCGTCAGCGAGCCGTCCAAGAGGCGAAGCAGGGCCAGCTGAGAACTCGACGTCAACACCAGACCCTGGCCGGCAGGCAGGTGCGGCAGAAAGTCGAAACACATTGGCAAAGATCGGTGTTCGAGCACAACCTCGATGGCACCGGACGGTCCGAAGGGGTCGATCGCGCGGATCAGACCGGCCGTCCAGTCGGCCACCCACAATCGACCATCGTGCCATCGCGGCGACTCCAGCAGACCCAGGCCGGTTGTTATCGTCCGCATAGCCCGCATTATTCCAGCGGATCGCTTTCGGTCCACACACGCGACGAGTGGCTGAGGTATCGTCGCCGGTCGGAAGGACCGAGATGACAGGTAAGGGTGTGTCGAGTAAGAAACCGGACGCCGAACCGGAAAACGTGCTGATCGTGCACTGGCACGACCTGGGACGCTGTCTCGGCGCTTACGGCCACACGGATGTATCCAGCCCCCGACTGGACCGGCTTGCCGCCGAGGGCATCCTCTTTACCAGAGCACATTCCACCGCGCCGCTGTGCTCGCCGTCGCGAGGATCGCTGTTCACCGGCCGCTACCCGCAAAGCAATGGGCTCGTGGGCCTGGCCCACCACGGCTGGGAATACCGCGCGGGAGTCCGAACCCTTCCCCATATATTGTCCGAAGCGGGCTGGTCCTCAGCTCTCTTCGGGATGCAACACGAGACGTCCTACCCGAAACGGTTGGGCTTCGACGAGTTCGACGTGTCGAACTCGTACTGCGAGTACGTGGTGGAGAAGACCGAAAAATGGCTACGGAACAGGCCGGAGGGCCTTGCCGGCCAACCATTCCTGTTGACGGCCGGGTTTTTTGAAACCCACCGGCCCTACCCGCGGGACCGTTATGAGCCGGCCGACAGCGCCGACGTCACTCTGCCTGACTACCTGCCCGATACGCCCGAGGTGCGCGACGACGTCGCCGACTTCTACGGGGCAATCGCCACGGCCGATGCCGCAGTCGGCCGGTTGCTGGACGCTTTGGCTGAAACCGGGCTGGACGCTAACACCTGGGTGGTGTTTTTCACCGATCACGGCCCAGCGTTCCCGCGCGCCAAATCCACGCTGTACGACGCCGGAACGGGCATAGCACTGGTCATCCGCCCGCCCACTGGCCGGGGGTTGGCGCCCCGGGTCTACGACGAGCTGTTCAGCGGCGTCGACCTGGTTCCCACGCTGCTGGGCTTGCTGGGCCTCGATGTGCCGGCGGACATCGACGGCTTGTCGCATGCGCGTGACGTGGTCGCGCCGCATACCCGGACAGATCCGGTGCGCGACCACGTGTACACCACGAAGACCTATCACGACTCGTTCGATCCGATTCGCGCAATCCGTACCAAGGAGTACAGCTACATCGAGAACTACGCGTCAGGGCCGCTGTTGGATCTGCCGTTCGACATCGAAGCAAGCCCGTCCGGGCTGGCGGTCGCGCCGTTCGTCACGGCGCCGCGCCCGCAGCGCGAACTCTACGATCTGCGCGCCGACCCCAGCGAGACCAACAACCTACTGGCCGGCCCGGACCAGAACACAAACCCGGAGGTGGCTGCGATCGCGGCCGATCTGGCTGTCCAACTTGACGATTGGCGCCAGCGCACCGGCGACGTCATACCATCGGAGTTTGCCGGTAGCCGCATCGCGACGCGCTACACCGAAACTTACCTGCGGATCCATCGCACGGCGCCGGTCAGCCGGTCAGCGATCGCCGTCGACCGCGGCGTCGAGGAATAGTTCAGGCCGCGGCACTGCCGCCGACTTCGGCCACGATGAACAACCGCCGGAACGGGAAGATGGTCGTACCGTCCGGCCGTGGAGGATAGGCGTCGTCGAGCAGCGGGATGAGTTCCTGCCGAAACTGCTCCCAGCTCTCGTCGTCCAGTCGCTCGCGCACTGGGACCAACGCGGTGCCGGTGATCCAGTCCAGCACCGGGTGCTCACCGCTGAGCTGGTGCAGGTACGTGGTCTCCCAGACGTCGACCTTGCATCCGGCGTCCATCAGCAAATCCGCGTAGTGCGCAGGCGGATGCACCACCGCGCCGACGCGAAATGGTACGTCGCGCATGATCTTTGCGTAGGGCTCCCGGCGGGCCAGTGTCCGCACCGCGGAATGCGATGGCGTCTCGAAGTTGCCCGGAATCTGAACGGCGATCCACGATCCGGGCGCCAGCTCGTTGACCCACCGGACCAGCAGATCAGCATGCTCAGGCACCCAATGCATCGCTGCGTTGCTGACCACGACGTCGGTGTCAGGCTTCGGTTTCCAGGTTCGCAAGTCGCCAGTGCTGGCGTCGATCCCACGTTCCCGGGCGGCGGCCACCATCTCCGGCGAGCTGTCCATTGCCTCGACCACCGCGCCGGGCCAGCGCTTGGACAGGTACTGCGTCAGGTGGCCCGGCCCGCAACCGAGGTCGACCACCCGGCGCGCCCGCTCGGCACCCACTCGTGATACCAGATCGTAAAACGGGCGGCTGCGGTGGTCGGCAAACGCCAGGTAGACGTCGGGATCCCACATATCGGTCCTCCTGATCGACGTCGCTAGTCGGGTGATCTAATCAAACCGTATTACGGCATGTTGTTCGGGCCTAGCTGGAGTGGGGCCCGAGTCCGGATAGCATCGGGAGGGTGACCGTTCCGGATGTTCCGGGCGCCGACGTAGTTGCCAGTGCCGACGGATTACCCCCGCGCGCCGCGCTGTCGCCGCGTCAGCGGATGGTCGTCGACGCATCCGCAATTGGCGACCTCGCGCTACGTACCTGGGTCGCTTCGGTGCTCGCCACGACGGTGACACCAGCCGTTCTCATCAACTCGGTGCGCCACACCAGATCCGGCTCCGAGCGCGGCAACCTGAGCTTCTACGCTGAGCTGGCGGCAGAGCAGGACCCGGCGAAGTCGTTTCCGCCGCCCACCGTATTGCCCCGGGTCTCGTCACGACCGGCCGGTCCGCTGGCGCGGTGGATCGCGCGAGGCACGGTCGACAACATCTCATTCGCCAGCAGCTTCACGGCGATCAACCCCGCGATGAGTAAGCAATGGAGCGCATTGGAGTCCAACAACATCGTGCGCGCGCAACACTGGCGCCATGACGACGGACCGCGTCCCACACTCTGCGTCATCCACGGCTTCATGGGGTCCTCATATCTGCTCAACGGCCGGGCCTTCGCACTGCCGTGGTATTACCGGGCCGGCTACGACGTCCTGATGTACACATTGCCGTTTCACGGCCGTCGGGCCGAAAAGCTCTCGCCGTTCAGCGGTTTCGGTTATTTCGCCAGTGGCCTCAGCGGTTTCGCCGAGGCGATGGCCCAGGCCGTGCACGACTTCCGCTCCATCGTGAACTATTTGCGTCACACCGGGGTCGACCGTGTCGCGCTGACCGGCATATCGCTGGGTGGTTACACCTCCGCGCTGCTGGCTTCCGTCGACGACCGGCTCGAAGCGGTCATCCCCAACTGCCCTGTCGTCACGCCCGCAACGATGTTCGACCAATGGTTCCCGGCCAACAAATTGGTCGGGCTGGGGTTGCGGCTGTCCAGCATCAGCCACGACGAGTTAACCGCCGGGCTGTCCTACCACTGCCCACTGAACTACCAGCCGCTGGTGCCCAAGGACCGTCGGATGATCATCACCGGCCTTGGCGATCGGATGGCCCCACCACACCAGGCCCTAATGCTGTGGAAGCATTGGGATCGCTGCGCGCTGCGGTGGTTTCCCGGCAGTCACGTGCTGCACGTGAGTCAGCTGGACTATCTGCGCGCGATGACCAGCTTTTTGCACGACTTCATGTTCTAGCGACCTCGGTCAGCAAGTCGGCCGGCGCTTCCGTGTGCCCGTCGAGGCGTTGGGTGGACAGCGGATCCAATGCCAACAACGCCGGCAGGTGATTTCCGCGCTGCGGAGTCAGTGCGGCCAACGGCGCCGCAGCTGCCGGCTGCGCATCTGTCAAGAATGCGCTGGCAACCGCCACGGTTTTGCGGGTTCCTGATCCGGCGATCTCGATTGCCGTCCACGTCTCACGCGCCGGATACGACCTGATCTGGTCCAGGGTTTCAGGCAGCGCGTCATTGATGCTGACACGGTATGCCGCAAGGTGGTACGAGCCATCCCGCACCCCACGCCAAGTCTCGCCGGACGTGGACGTAAGCAACTCCGGGACGTCATCGGCTCCGACGGTGCTGGCTTCCCATCCGATCTCGCGGAGGTGGTCGGCCAGCCGGCGCGCCGCGACCTGGGCGGTTTCGTGCAGTGGGATCCGCGATGAGCGGGCCTGCAGCGCCGCCAGGTTGTCGGCGGCCGACACTGTCAGCCCGATCCAGGTTTCCCGAGCGTCGGTGTCGCGGCTGGTGATTCGTATTGTGTCGGCGCGGATACCGTAGGCGTTCAGGTACCCCGCGATCAGCGGCAGCGGAAGCACGTTGTGGTCGCCGGTGGGTGGCCCGACCCGCAACAACGCGGTTGTCCTGGTTTCGGCGGTTTTCCCGATGTCACTGTCGGACTCGGGAATCGGCCGTCCGCGGCGGCGCGTCAGCGCCAGCCGCCGCCGCAGGATGGTGGTGAAATACAGTCCACCCCACCAACCGAACAACACGACCACGACAACGACGGCGATGCCGAGCACCACGTAGTCGCGGGTCGACCGCCACGGATACGCCAGCACTGCGGGCACCACGGCCAGCAGCGCCAAGGTGATTCGGCCGCTCCCGGGGATCGGGATCGAGCGCAATTGGCTCACGGGGTGGTGTCCTTTCTACGGGTGATCGCGACAGTCCCTGCTATCGCCGCGACGATTACCGCCAGCGCCGCCGTGCCGGCGAACGCGACGGTCCGCGGCGTGTCGTCCTTGGCTGCCGGCGCGGGCGGAACAGCGACCGGCTTCGCCGGCGCCACCGTGGGTGCTCCCCCGGTTTCGGAGAAGGCCGGCAGGTCCCAGGTCAGGGCTGCCACCGGGTCCACGCTGCCGGCACCGACGACATTGGAGGGCGCCCGGGCACCGTTGTGCGCGGTCGCGGTGACGCGGTGCACCACCTGCCTGGCGGTCAGCCCGGGATACTTGCTGCGCACCAGTGCCGCGACGCCCGATACGTAGCCGGCCGCGTAGCTGGTGCCGCTCAGCGCGACCTGTTGCTGGTGGTCGTCGGGCACGCCGTCGGCCAGGCCGCCGTCGTCGCGATTGCTCACCGACACAATGTTTTCGCCCGGCGCCGCGACACCCACCCACGGCCCAGCCATGCTGAACTTCGACGGCTGCCCGTCTGGCGTCAGGGAAGCCACCGACAGGACATACGGCTGCCACCACGACGGGGTGGAGATCGACGTGACACCGGCCCAGTTCCGCGGATCGTCCGGACGACCCAGATCGGTGAGCGGATTGGACTCACAGGACGCTGCGCCGCCGACCGATCCGGCCAGCCCACTGTTGCCCGCGGCGGCCACGATCACCGCGTCCTTGTCCACCGCCGCGTACCGGATCGCCGCACCAAGCGCGGCCTGGTCGATACTGCGATCAGCGGGAAGACAGGTTATCGCTGAAATGTTGATCACCCGGGCACCGAGGTCGGCCGCGTGCACGATCGCACGGCCCAGCGTCGCGATATCCAGCGACACCTGCCCCAGCAGCGGATCACCGCCTGGCGTGCGCGGTGAGAACTTGACCGACGTCATCCTGATCGAGACGATACGAGCCGCGGGCGCCACCCCGGAGAACCCGTCCTGACCAGACGGGGCGGGCTGGCCGGCGATGATTCCGGCAACCAGGGTGCCGTGTCCGTCGCAGTCGGTCAGGCCGTCGGTCGTCTCCACGAAATCGCCGCCGGGGTCGACGTTAGGCAGCCGCGCGCCGGGCCGCACACCTGTGTCGATGACCGCGACCAACTGGCCATCGCCGCGGGAGAACTGCCACGCGGCAGGAAGATTCAGCGTTGCCTGACCCGACGTCACGGCGGCGGGATCGCTGCCAGGAATGACACCGGAGGTGCTGCATGGGCCGCGCTGCTCCATCGCCTCGCCGGGCCCCGGAGTCCCGCTCGGCGGCTGCACGCTCGGGTCGACCGCCGGCGGGCTGATCGCCAACGCCGGCGGACAGGTCCACACTATGGCCGCCGCGAAAGCGGCCAAAGTCGCTGTGAAGCGGGCTGATCCGGCCTGCATCATCGATTGAGTACCCAGCTGAAAATACCAACCAGATAGGCAATGACCGGAATCAGCGAAGCATCCAGACCGGCCGCGACAAAGCCCAGCAGCCGGCGCAGCGGCAGCGAGTAGGTTTCCGGCGAGGCGATGCGCGGGTTCAGCGCGACCACCACCCACACCGACACCAGCCCGACCAGCACCACCGCCGCGCCCAGAGCAGCCGCGTAGCGCCCCGTCGCGGTGTAGAGCACCAACAGGGCGCCGCCAACCAGGTAGGGCTGAGCCAGCAGCCAGGCCTTGGACGCGGCGGAGTCCCACACTCGGGCGCGCAGGACGGACGTGGCCGCGGTTGCCGCCACCACATACCATCCCCAACCACTCACCGACTCGGGGCGCAACGCGATCGCCACCGAGCCCAGAACGCTGAACAGC
>JBEKNM010000183.1:0-8030 GCA_049522835.1 Mycobacterium sp. | reverse complement strand
CAGCGGGGTAACGCCCTCCTCCTCGAGGTCGTAGATGGTCCGCAGGTACATCTCGGTGGTATCAACCAGGTCGTTCATTCACCAACCCTCCATTGCCGATGAGTCTACTTGGCCAGTTGCGTGAATGGTTGCTAACGTTGCCCGGCAAGCAGTATGCCCGCCGTTGGACGGCGGGCATACTGTCTGCTACCTAGCTGTGGTTGGCGACCTTAACTGGCAGCCTCGGCCGGAGTCTCAACTCGCATAAGAGCGCAACCGATCGGCGCGCTCGCCGTTGCGCAGCTTGCCCATCACGTCTCGCTCGATCTGACGGACCCGCTCGCGGGACAGACCGAACAGCTTGCCGATCTGGTCCAAGGTGCGTGGCTGGCCGTCGTCCAGACCGAAGCGCAACCGGATCACCTGGTGCTCACGCTCGTCGAGAGTGGCCAGCACACTGCGGATGTCGGTGTGCAGCAGCTCGGCGATCACCGCGTTCTCCGCGGACATCGCTTCGGCGTCTTCGATGAAATCGCCCAACGGAGCCTCTTCCTCGGAGCCGACCGGCATATCCAGGCTCACCGGGTCGCGGCTGTGCTCCAGCAGGTCGTTGATCTTCTCGATCGGGATGCCGGATTCGGCGGCGAGTTCCTCATAGGTGGCTTCGCGTCCCAGGTTCTGGTGCATCTCCCTCTTGATCCGCGCCAGCTTGTTGACCTGCTCAACCAAGTGAACAGGTAGCCGGATGGTGCGGCTCTGGTCGGCCATGCCGCGGGTGATGGCCTGACGGATCCACCAGGTGGCATACGTCGAGAACTTGAATCCCTTTGTGTAGTCGAACTTCTCCATCGCGCGGATCAAGCCGAGGTTGCCCTCCTGGATCAGGTCCAGCAACGGCATTCCCCGACCCGTGTAGCGCTTGGCCAACGACACCACGAGGCGCAAGTTCGCCTCCAGCAGGTGGCGCCGCGCTGCCTCACCATCGCGCACGACGGCCGCCAGATCGCGTTTGCGGTTCTCGCCGAGGCGCTTACGGGTTTCCAGCAGGTGCTCGGCGTAAAGCCCGGCCTCGATGCGCTTGGCCAGTTCGACCTCGCCTGCGGCGTTGAGCAAGGCCGTCTTACCGATGCCGTTCAGATACACGCGCACTAGGTCCGCTGCTGGGCTTTGAGCATCCAGATCACCGTCAAACCGGCTTGTGGTGGCGTTCGCCATAGCGACCTCCCAATAGGCTTGTCCTGTCATGTGGTGTAACGACAGATTCGCCCTCAGAGTTCCCGCGCATCCCTCATCTCACACGCTTTGACGTGCTGAAATGTGCCGAAGACCTGAGAATGTCCTGAGAAGTGAGGCGTGCGGCGCTTTTGCCGGAACCCCGGCCGGCTGCGCCTAATCCGACTAAGCCCAGTGCTCCGGGCCAGGAGGCGACTCCTGTTGCGGTGTCGGGTCTCGTCGAGGCTCAAGTGCCGGCCGTTCGGCCGTTGGGAACAGCGGAGTGCGCCGCCGGGCATCGTCGAACCGTCGAGGTTCGTTGGAACCCCGCGGGGGCCGGTCGTTGGCGATCAGCACGGCCATCCACGGCAACGGCACCGACCCCGCCACGATGAGCAATGAGATGAGACCGTTGTGCCAGGCGCCATATGCCAGGGCAGCCAGGATGAGTGCTGGAATCCGAATCGCCATCAGGGTCAAATACTTACGCACCCGCGCGCGATGCTGCTCTTCGTACGAGGGCGCAGCGGCAGTTATGAGCACCGGCCGGCCCTTGTTGTCGAAGTCGTCGAAGCCGTCTGCGAAACTGTCACCGAACCCCTGCTCGGAGCCGCGCTTCATCACTCCACTGTCCCACACGTGACGGATTCCGGCCTAAAGCACTTTCAGGCGGAGTCAGGAGGCACAATGTGGGGTATGGAGACCCAGACCATCGAGCGCACCGACACCGACGAACGTGCCGACGACGGGACCGGCAGCGACACTCCGAAGTACTTCCACTACGTCAAGAAGGACAAGATCGCCGAGAGCGCGGTGATGGGTAGTCACGTAGTCGCGTTGTGCGGTGAGGTATTTCCCGTCACCCGCGCCGCTAAGCCGGGATCGCCGGTCTGCCCGGACTGCAAGAAGATCTACGAGCAGCTCAAGAAGGGCTGATCAGCGCGGCGGTTCTGCCGTCGCGACATCGCGCGGCTCTCGGGCGGGATCCGGAGCCGAATTGGGCTGTGTGACCGCACGCGCGCGCCACACCAGCCAGTTACGCAGCCGGTGGGCGTGCGTCGCCGGTGCCGGGAATTCCTCCTGAATGGCCGCATTGAGTTCGGCGCCCAGCATGATCGCAAAACCGCCGAAGAACGAGAACAACAGGAACGCGATCGGCGTGGACAGCGCGCCGTAGGTGTAGCCGGTGCTGGTAATCCACCTCAAATAGATCCGCAGGCCCAGTGTGGCGATCACGAACACGGCTGTCGCCAGTACCGCGCCGAAGATCAGCCGATGCGATGGCAGTGGTACCGGCAGCGACACCCGGTACAAGATCATGACCCCGAGCAGCAGGCCGAGAATCAGCGCCGGGTAGTAGCCGTAGCGCAACACGTTGGCCAAGCCGACCGGGATGTGTTCTCCCACCTTGCGCGGGCCCACTACCACTAAGGGCGCGCTCACGACTACGACAATCAGCCCCACCACGTACAGGAACAGCGCGAACAACCGCTGTCGCACGGGATGGCGCAACAGCGTCTGGTCATGCGCTTCGACCACAGAATCGACGAATGCCGATATCGCCGACGATCCCGCCCAGAGCGAGATCAAGAAACCCAGCGACACCACCTCACCGCGTGCGTTGTTGGCGATGTCACGAATCGTGGGTTCGATGATCTCGTTGACCACACTGGGGGAGAACACGCTATGGGCGGTCGAAATCACCTGATGTTCGATACTGGACAAAGTATCCGCGCCGAACAGCGGCGCCACGTAGGCCAAAGTGCCCAGCATCCCCAGCAACAGCGGCGGCAACGACAACGCCGACCAAAAGCCGGCCTGCGCTGACTCAGCGAAGATCGAGTCGTCCCAGCTCTTTGACAGTGTCCTTAAACTGATTCGCCACACGTGGTGGCGCGACGGCTTTGCGACGTGATCGCTCATACCAGTCCAGCATGACTGATGACTGCCCACCCGCCCCACATTGCCATCGGGTGAGTTATTCGGCCCGCCTAGCTTCCGCTGAACTCCAACACGGCGGCCAGCTCGGTCAGTTTCGCCTCATGCTCGTTCGCGTGGTGCTGGCAGAAGAGAAGCTCAGCTCCGGAAGGCAGCTTGGCGCGTACGCGAGCTGCAGCACCGCAGCGGTCGCAGCGGTCTGCTCTGGTCAGCTCGGGAATGGTCAGAGTTGCATTCATGGCTTCTCCGTTCTCGTGTATCCACTCTCTCAGACGTATGGGGTTTTTGCGTTGTTCCCCGATCGTTATCGGGTGTGTCGTTTCTCACGCGTTTCTGACGACTTTCCGGGAGGCTCGCTGAGGTGACCCCTGCTCCTGGCGTACTGGTGCATCGCGGCTTGTTGGTTCATCTCTGCGGGATCGACGAGTGGTCGACTGCCCGCCGCCGCGGCGGCATTCGCCCGGCGGTCTCTGGCGCCGGCACCCAGTTCATCCATCTATCGACGCCTGAGCAGGTACATCTACCGGCTAATCGGCTCTACCGCGGCCGGGCCGACCTGGTGCTGCTGCAAATCGACCCGGCGTTGCTGGACTCACCAGTGCGTTGGGAGCCGGGCGTAGCGACCGATCCGGAGTCGATGCTGTTCCCGCATCTGTACGGTCCGCTACCAGTGCGTGCAGTGATCCGAGTAACCGCTTACTTGCCGGGGCCCGATGGCAGTTTCCCGCCGGTCGCGGGATCTCAGGACTCGGCTCCGGGATCTAAGTAAGCGTCAGCTTCGATCTCCACCAAGATCTCGGGTGTGATCAGCGCCGAGACTTCGACCATGGTGGCGGCGGGACGCACTTCACCGAAGACCTGTGCGTGCACTGCTCCAACCTCGCGCCAGCGCGAAATATCGGTCACGTAGATGCGGGTACGGACCACATCGGTGAGGGCCGCGCCGGCTTGCCCGAGCGCTACCTCGATGCGGCGTAAAGCGTCTCGGGCCTGAGCGGCGATATCACCTGCCGGTCCAGTGCCGGTTGTCCCGGCCACCGCCACGTGGGGGGCCGACACGCACCGCACGCGAGTAACCGACCACCGATTCGAATTCGGACCCCGACAAAACAACTTTGCGGTTGGCTGACATGCACTCACATTAGCCGCCGCAGCGTAGTCCCCGACGACCCTGTCACGAAATACGTTGGACGACAGGAGATTACGCGCTTTTCCGGAGTAGCGCTGAGCCGGTTGGCTCAGTCGAGATAATCGCGCAAAACCTGAGAACGGCTGGGGTGCCGCAACTTCGACATGGTCTTGGATTCGATCTGGCGGATGCGTTCGCGGGTCACGCCGTAGACCTGGCCGATCTCGTCAAGGGTACGAGGCTGGCCGTCGGTGAGGCCGAAGCGTAACCGTACTACGCCTGCTTCGCGCTCCGAGAGCGTCTCGAGCACTGACTGCAGCTGGTCTTGCAGCAAAGTGAACGACACCGCATCGACGGCCACCACCGCTTCACTGTCTTCGATGAAGTCGCCCAACTGGCTGTCGCCCTCGTCGCCGATGGTCTGGTCCAACGAGATCGGCTCGCGGGCGTACTGCTGGATCTCCAGCACCTTCTCGGGCGTGATGTCCATTTCCCTGGCCAGCTCTTCCGGCGAGGGCTCGCGGCCCAGGTCCTGCAGGAGCTCGCGCTGGATACGGCCGAGCTTGTTGATCACCTCGACCATGTGCACCGGGATGCGGATGGTGCGGGCTTGGTCAGCCATGGCACGGGTGATGGCCTGGCGGATCCACCACGTCGCGTAGGTGGAGAACTTGTACCCCTTGGTGTAGTCGAACTTCTCGACCGCGCGGATCAGGCCCAGGTTCCCTTCCTGGATCAGATCGAGGAACGCCATTCCGCGACCGGTGTAACGCTTGGCCAGCGAAACCACCAGCCTCAGGTTGGCCTCCAGCAGGTGGTTCTTCGCCCGGTCGCCGTCGCGGCAGATCCACACCATGTCGCGGCGCTGGGCGGCGGGCAGTTTGTCGCCTCGCTCGGTCAGCTCGGTCATCAGCTGCGTGGCGTATAGGCCCGCTTCGATGCGCTTCGCCAGCTCGACCTCTTCCTCCGCGTTGAGCAGCGCCACCTTGCCGATCTGTTTGAGGTAAGCGCGAACCGAGTCTGCGGATGCGGTGAGTTCCGCGTCCTTGCGAGCCTGACGTAACGCCTCGGACTCGTCTTCGTCCCAGACGAAATCGCCGGAGGCCTTGTCCTTTTCGGTGGGCTCAGCGATGTCCTCGTCGTCCTCGGCGGGCGTCGCGCCGGTCGCGATGGCTGGGATGGCCGCGCCATCTTCGCGGTCCTCGGCGTCGCCGGGCACGAGGTCGACCTGCTCGACATCGGGTGCCACGTCCTCCAGGTCATCGAGATTGAGGTCGGCGGGCTCGATGTCGAGGTCCTCGGCAGGCACAGCTTCGAGGTCCGGTTCGACGTCGAGGTCTTCAACGGCGCCATTCGGGTCGATGATGCCCGGCTCAGCCTCGAGGTCGTCGGCGGTCTTGGCTGCCGCCTTTGTCCCGCGGGCCGACGGTGCCCCGGACGACTTCGTCTCGGCGCTCTTGGCCGAGCCGCGGGTCTTCCTGGTGGTATCGCTGGTCCGGGTGACCTCAGTGGCCTCAGGTTCCGTGGTCGACTTGCCGGCCCGCGATGCTGTCTTGGTGGCCCGCTTTGCAGGTGCAGAGCCATTGGCGGCCTTCGCCGCCGATCGCTTAGCCGGGGACGCTGGAGACTTCGTGGCGGTGCGTTTCACCGGCTCATCGGTTGCCGGGCTTGTCTTGGTCGCAGCCACATACACCCCTTCGGTTGGATTCACTTCCGGTGGGTTTGGGCATGGTTAACCGGAAAGTGTCTGCTATGTCGAATGTCGGCGTTGATATCAGCGTGACTATCGCGCGGTATCGGTCGGGCGACCGCCGTGCACCATTGTAACGACAGTGCGAGCTCGCACCGCCCCACCGGGCAAAATTCAGTGGGTCACGTCTGCGGTGGCAGCCATGGCTGCGCCGACGATGCCGGCGGTGTTCTGCAAGGCAGCGGCCACCACCGGCGTGCGGTTTTCCAGAAGCGGCAGCCATTTTTCGGCTTTGCGGCTGATGCCGCCGCCGGCGATGAACAAGTCGGGCCAGATCGCGTTCTCGATGGCCACCAGGACTTTCGTCACCTCTTTGGCCCACTTTTCGTACGTCCAGTCGTTCTTGTCTTTGACCGACGACGCCGCTCGTTGCTCGGCCTCCTTACCGCCGACCTCGAGATGGCCGAGCTCGGTGTTGGGTATCAACGTCCCGTTGTGGATGACCGCGGAACCGATGCCGGTGCCGAACGTCAGCAGCACAACCAAGCCTGAGTTGTCTTTTCCAGCCCCGTAGTGTTCTTCAGCGAGCCCGGCCGCGTCGGCATCGTTGAGAACCGTGACCTCCTGGCCGTCCAGTTCGGCGCCGATGATATGGCTGGCGTTGGTCCCGATCCAGGATTGGTCTACGTTGGCCGCGGTCTGGACGATGCCGTCGGTGACGACGCCGGGATAGGTCACCCCCAGTGGACCGGTCCATCCGAACTCGTTGACGACGTCTGCGATCGTCTTGGCAACCTTCGTGGGCGTGGCTGGTTGCGGCGTCGGTAGCTTGAACCGGTCGCCGATCAACTGTCCGGTGTCCATGTCGACGATGCCGCCCTTGATGCCGCTGCCGCCGACGTCTACGCCGAATCCACGGCGCGCCGGTGTGGCATTGGCTGCGTCGGCCGTCGGCGTATCCGTGGGCGAGTCGGTGCTGGTCATCGAATCTCCTGGGCGAGACTTGGCTGTCCGCTCACCTTAGCTTGGTGAGGATGCGGGCCGCGCCCGCTAAGGACTTTGGGCTTGAGCCTGCCGGCCTTCTCCTCTCAGGGGCCCTGACGGCCTAGTGGCGACTGTGATGCGATAGACCGGTGACCCGACCTGACAGCGAGCCCGCGCGGCTGCGCTCTGTGGCCGAACGGCTGGCCGCCGAGGGCGCCGAGTTCGTGCGGTGCCGTCGTGCCGAGGTGTTCGGCGCCCACGCGGGCGCCCTGCATGCCCAAGCCAGTGGCGCGGTGCGGTCGAAGAGCACCCCGACCGATCCGGTCACCGTGGTCGACACCGAGACAGAACGCCTATTGCGCGATCGGTTGGCTCAATTACGGCCCGGGGACCCGATTCTCGGGGAGGAAGGCGGCGGGCCCGCCGATGCCGGCGATTTGGGGGCCACGTCCTCAGATGCGGTCACCTGGGTGCTTGACCCCATCGATGGCACGGTGAATTTCGTCTACGGCATCCCCGCCTACGCGGTGTCGGTCGGAGTGCAAGTTAACGGCGTGTCGGTGGCCGGCGCGGTCGCTGACGTCGTCGCCGGTCGGGTGTATTCGGCGGCGCGTGGCCTCGGCGCCCATGTCACCGACGAGCAGGGGACGCACGCGTTGCGCTGCGCCGCCGTCGACGATTTGTCAATGGCGTTGCTGGGCACTGGCTTTGGCTACTCGACGCGGCGTCGCACCACCCAAGCGGCGTTGTTGGCACAAATGCTGCCTGTGGTCCGCGATGTGCGTCGGATCGGTTCTGCGGCGCTGGACCTGTGCATGGTCGCGGCGGGCCGGCTGGATGCCTATTATGAGCACGGGCTGCAGGTGTGGGACTGCGCGGCGGGCGCGGTGATCGCAGCGGAGGCGGGGGCCCGTGTGGTGTTACCCCCGCAGAACGGACCGGCGGGCTCGGCCGGATCAGGCGCCGGATTGGTGATGGCCGCCGCGCCTGGAATTGCCGACGAGCTGTTGGCCGCCCTAGCACGGTTCAACGGTCTCGAGCCGATCCCCTACTGACTCCAACGGTGGACCGGCGCCGAATCAGCAACTGCTGGCGTGG
>JBEKNM010000182.1:0-8131 GCA_049522835.1 Mycobacterium sp. | reverse complement strand
GACCTGGAGCTCAGCGCGCCCTCGGCATGGCACACCCAACCGGAACCCGCGCCGGCGCACGAATAGACCGCGACACTACGCTGACCCGACTCCTCCGACCCGTCAGGGGGCCCCACGACCACCTGCACCGCAACCGATCCCGAGTCGGGCAACATCAATGGTGCCTGCAGCGTCAATTCGTCGACCACCGAACAGCCGACTTCGTCACCGGCGCGGATCGCCAACTCCACAAACCCTGAGCCGGGAAACACCACTACACCGGACACGGCGTGGTCGGCCAGCCACTCCTGGACGCTGGGCGACAGTCGACCGGTCAGCATCACCCCGCCCGAGGCCGGCAGCTCCACCACCGCACCCAGCAATGCGTGTTCGCTGGTTGCCAGGCCCAAGCCGACAGCATCGGCTCCCACACTTTCGCCGGACAGCCAAAAACGGCGCCGCTCAAAGGCATACGTCGGTAGCTCGACAAAGCCGGCCCCATCCAATACACCACGCCAATCCACGTTCACACCCGCTACGAACGCCGAGGCGGCCGACATCAGGAACCGCTCGAGTCCGCCGTCTTCGCGGCCCAGAGTGGGAGCGACGATGGCTTCGTTAATGGGCGGCGCGGTCCCGGCGCTATCGGTCGCGCAGTCGTTGAAGGTGTCTTCGATGCCGGCGATCAATGCGGGATGCGGACTGGATTCGATGAATGTGCGGTACCCGTGCTCGCACGCGCTGCGCACCGCCTGGTCGAACTGCACGGTCTGCCGGATGTTGCGATACCAGTATTCGGCATCCAAACCGGCTGTATCCAAACGGCTTCCGGTCACCGTAGAATAGAAGACGGTACGCGAGGAACGTGGCTCGATGTCCGCCAAGACCTCGACGAGCTCACCGCGGATCGCGGCAACTTCAACCGAATGCGACGCATAGTCGACGTCGATCCGACGGGTGCGCAGCTCGAGGTCTGCGCAGAAGCCGACAAGTTCCTCCAGTGCGGCCACTTCACCGGACACCACAACCGCCGACCGGCCGTTGACGGCCGCGATGCCGACTCGATTCCCGTAGGCCGCCAACAATTCACGCACTCGCTCGACGCCGCATGCGATGGATACCATGCCGCCGGGAGCGGCCAGCGATCTCAACAACTTGCTGCGCAGCGTGACCACCTTTGCGGCGTCACGCAACGACAGCGCACCGGCGACATACGCGGCGGCGATTTCGCCTTGCGAATGGCCGATCACGGCATCTGCACGTACCCCGACCGACTTCCACAGTTCGGCCAACGACACCATTACCGCGAACAACACCGGCTGCACCACGTCGACACGATCCATGCCCGGAGCACCCGGCACGCCGCGCAAAACGTCGGTCAGCGACCAGTCGACGAACTCTGCGAAGGCTTCGGCGCATGCATCGATCTGCCGCGCGAATACCGGTGCGGTATCGAGTAATTCGATACCCATACCGAGCCATTGGGAGCCCTGGCCGGGGAAGACGAAGACGTTCTTGCCTGCGGGCGCCGCGTTCCCCCGAACCACGTTGCCGCCAGGCTCATTGCCAACCAGCTCAGCCAACCCCGCCAGCAATCGCTCCCGATCACCACCGACGACCACGGCCCGATGCTCAAAGGTCGCACGGCCCGCCAACGACCACCCGACATCTGCAACGTCAAGTTCAGTATGCGCGCCCACATACCGGGCCAACCGATCAGTTTGAGCCGCCAACGCCGCCGCAGACTTCGCCGACACCACCCACGGCACCACCGCAGGCGCCGGGCGATCCTGTCGCTCGGCCTCGGCGGGTGCCGCCTCCACAATCACGTGCGCATTGGTGCCACTGATCCCAAACGAGGAAACCCCGGCCCTTCGAACATGACCCTGCACGCCACCCTGTGCCGGCTCGGCTGGCCAAGGGCGCGCCTCGGTCAACAATGAAACCGAGCCGGCCGACCAATCCACATGCGGACTGGGCACATCCACATGCAACGTCGCGGGCAACATCTCATGGCGCATCGCTTGCACCATCTTGATCACACCCGCGACACCTGCAGCGGCCTGCGTGTGACCCATATTCGATTTAATCGACCCCAACCACAGGGGCTCAGCGGACTCCCCGCGGTCCTGCCCATACGTGGCCAACAACGCCTGAGCCTCAATCGGATCACCCAATGTGGTCCCGGTCCCGTGGCCTTCGACCACGTCCACATCAGCCGCCGACAGACCCGCATTGGCTAAGGCTGCGCGCACGACGCGCTGCTGGGACGGACCGTTGGGCGCGGTCAACCCATTGGAGGCGCCATCCTGATTCACAGCTGAACCGCGCACCACCGCCAACACCGGATGACCCAAGCGCTGTGCATCCGACAACCGCTCGACCACCAGGATCGCGCCGCCCTCGGACCAGCCGACCCCGTCGGCTGCCCCCGCGTACGCCTTGCACCGGCCGTCCGGCGCCAGCCCCCGGTGCCGGCTGAACTCCACGAACACCGTCGGTGTGGCATTGACCGTCGCGCCGCCGGCCAGGGCCAAGTCGCACTCCCCAGAGCGGAGCGACTGCACCGCCATATGCAATGCCACCAACGACGACGAACACGCCGTGTCCACCGACACGGCCGGGCCCTCCAGCCCCAGCACATAGGACACGCGCCCCGACGCGACACTCGAGGTCATACCGGTCAGTCGGTAACCCTCGATCTCCTCGGCCAACATGCCGTAGCCCTGGACGATGAGTCCGGCGAAGACACCGGTGTCACTGCCCCGTAACCCGCTGGGATCGATCCCGGCCCGTTCCAACGCCTCCCATGCCAGCTCCAGCAACACCCGATGCTGGGGGTCCATCGCCAGCGCCTCGGTCGGCGCTATGCCGAAGAACGCAGGGTCGAAGTCCGCCACGCCGTCGACGAAGCCCCCGGTGAGGGTGTAGCACTTGTGGCGCGTGTCAGGATCCGGGTCGAACAGCCCCGCCAGATCCCAGCCGCGATCGGCCGGAAACTCTGACATCACGTCTCGGCCGTCAGCGACCATTTGCCACAGATCCTCGGGGGTTTCGACCCCACCCGGGAATCGGCAGGACATTCCGACGATCGCGATCGGCTCACTCGACCGCTCCAGCAGCGCACGGTTGGTGCGTTTCAGGCGTTCAACCTGGACCAGCGCTTTCCGCAGCGCTTCGGTCGCATGCCGGAGTTGATCAACCATCGCTACCTCGCCTAACCTTCACCGAACATATTGGCCGTCTATCACCGCCGGGATGCGGCCCTTGCCGAGTCACGGAAGTTGCTGCACGAACCGAAGTCGGCACTTTTTCGACCAGCGTGGTGCTGTTCTCCGACCCAAGAATGTCGCTGGTGAGTATGGCCAACTCCGGCAGGATTTCAAAACGTCCGTTACTCCCTGCTGCTAAAAGAGGAGCGGCTGCTACCCGTCCAAGGGAAAGTGCGGCTGCGCGCCGACGCGCCCGGTGCCCTGTGGGCCCGTCCTGCACTTTGCGCGCCGCCCATGGCGTGACTTTACCGGCTGGCCGTTGCCGGTGGTCAGGCGCATGTCGTTAGGAGTAAAGGGCTTAGGCACTCACCCGGCGCCAGCCGTCGGCAGCCCTGGCCGCTTGGATCAGCGCATCGCACAGCTCGCGGAGTTCGGTGGCCCCGGCTCCTTCGTCGAGGGCTGTGGAGACGTCCTCCGCTGCGCATCGCACCTGGTAGACGCGATCCGATAGGTCGGCGGCGTCGTCGGCCGACAGCACGATCGCATCGGTGGGCAAGGCCGCTAAGCCCCCAGCCTCGCCCCGGTTCATCGAAGCCCGCTGCTCGTAGGCCCGCTGCCGGCAAGACCGCCGACAGTATTGGCGGCGACGGCCCATCCCGATATCGGTCACGTCGCGACCGCACCAGCGGCAGGGATGAGGGTGAGCGCGGCGAGTCACGCCTGCCGACTTTAGTCGGCTCGAGCCTTTTTGAGCCCGCGACACCGCGTATCATCGGAGGTCGCGTCGCGTGCACTACGTGCCAGCCCGGGAACTACGCAGCTCGCCGTGACGTTTTGCCAAGCGAAGAGAATCGCCACTATAGGAACCCATGAACTCAGAAGGAACCCATGAACTCAGAAGGAACCCAAGAGCTCAGAAGGAACCCAAGAGCTCAACAGGGACCCAAAGGAGTAGCGCCAAATGGCTGATCGCGTCCTAAGAGGCAGTCGCCTCGGAGCCGTGAGCTACGAGACTGACCGTAACCACGACCTGGCACCACGTCAGATCGCGCGGTACCGCACCGAGAACGGCGAGGAGTTCGAAGTTCCCTTCGCCGACGACGCCGACATTCCCGGCAGCTGGCTGTGCCGAAACGGCATGGAAGGCACCCTGATCGAGGGTGACCTGCCCGAGCCGAAGAAGGTCAAGCCGCCGCGTACGCACTGGGACATGCTGCTGGAACGCCGCTCAGTCGAAGAACTTGAAGAGCTACTCAAGGAGCGCCTGGACTTGATCAGGTCGCGCCGCCGCGGCTGACCGGCGCCCCGACCGGCTACGTGCGGTCGTTGGCGCGCATAGTCCGAGCGCGCGCCGTTCGCCCTTGGATGCCCCACCAAGTGACTTTCACCAGCGCCTCGCGAATGTTGGATCCACTCATTTTGGAGACGCCGAGTACGCGCTCGGTGAAGGTAATCGGCACTTCGACGACGACGAATCCGTTGTTGACCGTGCGCCAGGTCAAGTCGATCTGGAAGCAGTAGCCCTTGGAGTCGACACCGTCAAGATCGATCGCCTGGAGAACTTCGCGACGGTAGGCGCGGTAGCCGGCGGTGATGTCATTGACACCGACTCCCAGCGCTACCCGCGAATAGGTGTTGGCCGTCTTGGACAAAGCGAGGCGCCGCCAGGGCCAGTTCCGCACCGTCCCCCCGTCGACATAGCGCGAACCGATGACCAGGTCGGCTCCGGTGTCGACGGCCTCCAGCAGACGGTGTAGCTGTTCGGGCGCGTGACTACCGTCGGCGTCCATCTCGACGAGCACCGAGTAGTCCCGACTCAAACCCCAGGCAAAACCTGCCAGGTACGCAGCACCCAGGCCGTCTTTGGCGGTGCGGTGCATCACGTGCGTGCGGCCGGCGTCGGCCGCTGCCAGCTCATCGGCGAGCTGGCCAGTGCCGTCGGGACTGCTGTCGTCCACGATGAGCAGATGCACATCGGGGCACGCGTCCCTCAGACGTCGGTGGATGACCGGCAGGTTGTCCCGCTCGTTGAAGGTGGGGATGATCACCAAGACGCTCTGGCTTGGACGATTGCCCGGGATCCGCTGCGCCGCCTGGCCGGTGGTCATTTAGCTCCTCTATGTCGCCCGAAATAGCGCGGGAGTCGGCCGCCCTTGTGGAGCGGAGTTCGGTCACCGCCGTTATCGGGCGGAGTGGGTTGCACAGCCTCTTGGCCCTCGTCCTGGGCCGGACCCGACCCCTCCGATTCGTCCGGAGGCGCACCGAAATCATCCGATTCATCCAGGAGCTTGGACCTGAGACGAATCGGACGCGGGAACCATCCATTGTGCCGTATTGCGACCAAAATAACCGCACCAGCCGCCGCGACCAGCATCCATTGCAGGATCGGACCCCAGCGAGTTGCCGGCGTCAGCTTCGTCTTGAGACGAACTTGGGTGTCCAGATAGGCGGGTTCGAAGAAGTCCGTGCGGGTCAACTCACGGCCGTCCGGTGCGATCACGGCACTGATCCCTGTGGTGCCGGCAACCACGACGTACCGGTCGTGCTCTACTGCCCGAACTTTGGCGAAGGCCAGCTGTTGCTCGCTCATTATCTTGTTGAAGGTGGCGTTGTTGCTGGGCACGGCGAGCAACTGTGCGCCGTTGAGAACCGCCTTTCGCGGCTCGCGGTCGAAGATCACTTCCCAGCAGGTGGACACCCCGACCGGCACTCCTGCGATGTTCACCACGTCGCTATTCATGCGGGGCACGAAGTGGCCGGCGCGATCGGCATATCCGGAGAGATGCCGAAAGAGCCACGGCATGGGCAAGTACTCGCCGAACGGCTGCACAATTTCCTTGTCGTGGCGATCGGCCGGTCCGGTGATCGGATTCCAGACGATCATTGAGTTGGTGTACTCGGGAGTTTCCTGCGTGCCGTCTGGAGCGTCGAGCACGGTGCCGACCAGGATCGGCGCGCCGATCGCGTCGGCCGCTTTCGTGATCTCTTGTACGGCGTCGGCATTGACGAACGGGTCGATATCCGAGGAGTCCTCCGGCCAGATCACGAATTGAGGCTGTTGAGCAGCCCCCACACGCACATCCTGGGCCAGCCGCATCGTCTCGCGGACATGGTTGTCCAGCACGGCTCGGCGTTGCACATTGAAGTCAAGACCCAGGCGGGGCACATTGCCCTGCACTACGGCGACGGTGACCGCGGGTTCACCACCTGATCCGGCACCTGCGTGCCGTACTTGCGGCCAGACGACGATGGCGCCGAGCAGCACCAGACATATAGAGATGCCTGGTAGCAACACCGCTGGTGGTGGCGGCGGATCGGCAGCCGTGATGGTTGCGGGGGCGGTTTCGGTCGTTTTCGCATCCCCGGAGCCGGTTCTGCTGTCACGCGCCTGGCCACCGCCTCGCCACCACTTCACGATTTCCAGCGCGATCGCTGTCGCGCAACTTCCCACCAGCACAACCGACGCTGAGAGCAGAGCCACGCCGCCGAGCTGGACCAACGGCAGCAACGGGCCGTCGGCTTGGCTAAAGGCCACCGATCCCCAAGGAAAGCCGCCAAACGGAACGATCGACTTCAACCACTCCTGCGCCGCCCACACCACTGCGAACCAGATCGGCCAGCCAGGAAGCCGACGCACCACTACGGCCAACAGACCGAAGAGACCGGGAAACAGTGCGCACATCATCGCCAGCACCAACCAAGGCATGGCGCCAACCAGCGTGCTGACCCACGGCAGCAACAGCAGATAGAACACCAATCCGAACAGGAATCCGTAGCCCAGACCACCTACCGGTGTCGTAGCGGGATTAGTCAGGACCCAAGCCAGCAGCGCGGCGGCGACGATTGCGGCCCACCACCAGTTCAGCGACGGGAAGCTGGCATAGAGCAGCAAAGCGCCCGCAATGCTTACCACCAAACGCGGCAGACGGGGCACCAGCGCGGCCCGTACGGCTGGCAGCCGAGCTATTGCCGCAGCGATCGCCCCCGCCGCGGTTTGACGTGCCGCGGCGCCCAGCCGATGCGCCAGGCTCGCCGCGTCACCGGGTTTTTCCTTGGGTTCTTCCTGGGACTCCGGGTCGACTTGGACCTCGGCTGGCTGCTGACGGGACTCGGGGACTTCATCGACCGGGTCGTTGCTGTCAGAGCATTCCTCAGCCATGGATAACCGCACCCCGATGCACGGTTTGGCGGCAACGCGGCAAGGTGTCGGTCGGTCCCAATCGCGGCAACGCCGGCACCCGGGAACGTGCGTCGGTAGACCAGCGCTGGGCGGCGTCGCTCGGCGCATGGATGTCAAGGGCACCGGCGTCCCACACGGCGTAGGAGGCCGGCGCGCCGGGCACCAAAGTTCCGGTTATGCCATCGCGGACACCGCCCGCCCGCCAGCCACCGCGGGTCGCGGCGGCGAATGCCGCCCGGGCCGACACCGCGCTGCCTGGAGTGTGATGATTGACCGCCGCACGGACGCTGACCCACGGATCAATACCTGTCACCGGGGCGTCCGAACCTAGCGCTAGGGGCACGCCTTGGGATGCTAACAGCGCAAGCGGGTTGAGTTCGCTGCCGCGCTCAGCCCCAAGGCGACGGGCATACATGCCGTTGCGGCCGCCCCATAGCGCATCGAAATTGGGCTGCACGCTGGCGATGACGCCCCATGCGCCCAGTTTTGCGGCCTGATCCGCGGTCACCATCTCCAGGTGCTCCAAGCGGTGTCCGCAGCGGGCGACGGCAACCACGCCGAGGTCGTCCACGACTCGTTCGAAGGCGTCGACCACGGCCGAGACCGCGGCATCGCCGATGACGTGGAAACCTGCGGTCACCTCCGCAGTGGTGCATGCCCATACATGCGCATGGATGGCGTCGGGCTCCTGGTAGCAGGTGCCGACGCGGTCCGGCGCGTCGGCGTACGGATGGTGCAGCCAGGCGGTGTGGGAACCGAG
>JBEKNM010000181.1:0-8156 GCA_049522835.1 Mycobacterium sp. | reverse complement strand
CCCGGGATGGCGCGACTCCGCGGTCTTACCGGGATCGTTGTGATAGACGAACGGCGCTTCGTCGCGTTCGAAGTAGATCACTCCGGGCCGGCCGACGGGTAGTTCAACGCCATCGTCGTCGCAGATGTGCAGCACACCGAGCGCCGCCCTGCCGACCGAGCCTCGCTTGGTCTGCCACTCCGACGCGGTGATCAGCGTGATGCCGTGTCCTTCGGTGGCCCCGTAATACTCGGCGAGGATGGGACCCCACCACGCCATCATCGCGTCTTTCACATCCGGCGGGCATGACGCGCCCGCGTGCACGGCGAGCCGCAACGATGAGGTGTCGTAGGCGGTTCGGGCCGATTCGGGGAGCTGTAGGAGTCGAACGAACATCGTCGGCACCATCTGGGTCACGGTGACACCGAACCCTTCGATCGCCGCGAGCGACTTCTCGGCGTCGAAGCGTTCCATCATGACAACGGTCCCGCCCAGCGACTGCACACCGGCGCACCATTTCAGGGGTGCGGCGTGGTAGACCGGCGCCGGTGACAGGTAGATGTCGGCACCGGTGAGCCCGAACCCGTGCGCCAGCAGCCCGGTGATGCTGTCGCCGGGCTCATCGACCTGAATCGGCAACAGGCGCGGCTTGATGCCCTTGGGCCGCCCCGTTGTGCCCGACGAGTACAGCATCTCCGATCCACGCGGCTGGTCGGTCAGCCGTGGTCCCGCCGATGCCAGCAGATCCGCATACGACCGGTAGCCCGGGACGGATCCGCCGAACGCGTACCGGTGCTCCAGGTCGGGAACGAGCTCGGCGACCTGTTCGGCGAGTTGGGGCACACCGCCCGACGCGATGACCACTCGGGCACCGCTGTCGGTCACGATGTACGCCGCTTCCTCGGGCGTGAGATGCCAATTGACCAGCGTGATGTAGAGACCGGAACGGATCGCCGCCCAATAGACCTCGAAGGCCTCGACCGCGTTGTCGGACAACAGCGCGATGACGTCGCCCTTCCGCAGGCCCAGCCCGTGCAGCGCCGAGGCCAGCCGGGCTGAATTCTCATCGAGTTCGCCATACGTCACGACCTGGCCGGAGTCGGCGTTGATGACGGCCGGCCGGCCGGGTGCCGACGCCGCGTGGGTTCCCGGATACATCAGCCGCTACGCCAGCAGGTCTTCGCGGCCATCGTCCTTGAGCCGCTGAATGTAGACCGGATACAGCTTTTTGCCGAGCGGGGCGAGTTTGAGCAGGCTGGCCACATTCCCGTCGACCTTGACCTTCTTCTTGGCCATGGCCAGCGGGAGGTTCACCTTTCCCTGCCAGTACGCGTTGCCCGTCTCCGCGGTCATCGCCATGGTTGCCGACGGTGCGGGACCACCATCCCCGCCTGCGCTGACGGCCTTGTTCGGCATGTCGACCACCACCACGGCGTCGGGATCGGTGAAGTCGAACGCGACGACGAGGCCGGTCGCAACCAGTTTCGGGCCGATCTCGGGATCGTCAAAGGCGGCTTCGAAAATGCCGCCGATGTATTTGCTGACCTCCGCGGAGTCGTGGAACCCCATTGTCCTCCTACTCTCAACTCGGTGTTGACGACTAGCGAAAGCAAGGCACGTCAGCAGTTGGCCAGGCCATGAGGAGCGTCACGCGAGGTTACCCAAGTTGAGTTATGTGAGGCGAGGTCGCGGCCTCGCAGAGAACTTATTCTTGATTAAAAACAGTGATCCTAATCCTACGTATGAAGGTGGGCACAGTCAACAGCCGAGGTAACCGGCGTCACATCTAGGGCGGCTACCCGCCGACGGAGGCGCGACCGGCGGAGGTCAGCCGGAAGGTGGCCGCAATCTCTTCGACCACCAGCTGCGCGGTCTCGGCGCACGCGGTGGTGCCACCGTTCGCATATTCCTTGACCCCGTCACCCACGTTCCACAGGCCGGTGAACGGTGTGTCGTGCGGGAGGTCGAATCCGGCCACCGCACGCTGGGGCGGCCACCCGTCACGGGTAACCGCAATATTGAGGATTCTCGCCCGTTGGTCGAAATTGTCGATCTCGTCGCGGAGGTCGGCCAGCAACAGTTCTGTCTCGGAGTCCTCGTCGAAATCGCCGACTGACGGCTTGGGCACGGCGGTGCCGACGTAGAGGTTCCAGCCTTCCGGTGCCATTTCAGGGCAGACGTCGGTGAAGTTGCTGACGTACGCGAGGCGGCGCGATTTGGCGAAGCTCAACATCCCTGGCACGTCGATCAGTCGCTCTTGGCTGGCGAAGTTCACCGAGATCATCGCCGTCGGCCGGTCGCCACGCCGGACGAGTTCCCGGTAGTCGTCGGGCACGTTGTCCGCACCGAGCAGCGCGACCGTCGCCGCGGGTCCGACGTCGCTGACGACGACCGGTGCGACGATGTCGACCGTTTCACCCTGGCGCCTGACTTCGACACCCGTCACCGTCTCACCATGGATGACGATCCCGGTCACTTCGGTGGACAGCCACACTTCGCCGCCGTTGGACTCCACGACGCCGGCCAGTCCACGCCACAGGCCGATTGTCCCTTCGGGGTGGAACCCGAAACGTTTGAACGCGCTCTTGCGGGTGAAGTAGGTCAGGAAGACCCGGGCGGGTAGATCCTCGGAACCCACGGCGAAGACCGACGCACACATGTTCCGGAAAATGCCGTGCACGCCTTCGTTTTTGGTGTACTTCGAAACCCACTGCGCGGTGGAGAGTTCGTCGTCCGGCAGACCCGAATCGGACCGTGCCGCCCCGATGCCCTTGATCAGTTTCGCGCCCTGACGGGTCAGCTTGCCCAGCAGGAACCCCCAGCCGCCGCCGGTGACATCGACGTCCTTTCCGGCGATGCGGTACAAGATCGGCGGGCTCGGTTCGCGGATGTCGAACGGGGCACCCACCTCCTCGCAGGTCTGCTGGGTGATGCCGCCGACCTCGATGACGATCGCGCCGGTGTTGACCTTGAAGCCGTCTATATCGTCAGTCGATGCCCGGCCGCCGACCTTGTCCAGACGCTCGACGACCAGCGTCCGGTAACCACGGTGGGCGAGGCGCGCTGCGGTGAAGAGCCCCCCGGCGCCGGCTCCGATGACCACGGCATCAAATTGCTGCTGGTTGTTTCCCACTCGTTGTTCCTTTCCGGATTTCGATGACGGTCTAGTACGACCGGGGAAGGCCCAGGGAGGTCTGTGCGACGAAGTTGAGAACCATCTCGCGGCTGACCGGCGCGGAGCGCATGAGTCGTGTCACGAACCACAACTCGGCGAGTCCGTACTCGTGAGCCAGGCCGTTTCCGCCATGGGTCTGGATCGCCTGGTCCAGCGCCTTCAACGCAGCTTCCGACGCGGCGAACTTCGCGATATTCGCAGCCTCCCCAGCCGATTCGCCGGCGTCGAACAGTCCCGCGCTGCGGACAGTGGCCAGACGCCCCAACTCGACTGCGATGTGCGATTCGGCGAGGGGATGCGCTATCCCCTGGTGCGCGCCGATCGGGGTGGACCACACCTGGCGCTGCTTGGCGTAGTCAACGGCTTTGCCGATCGCGTAGCGCCCGATACCGCTACACAGCGCACCCACCAGGATCCGTTCGGGGTTCAAGCCGTCGAATACCTGCCGCAGCCCGTTGCCGGCCACCCCGATCAGCGCCTCCTCCCCCACCTGCACGTCGTCGAGGAACACGGTGAACTGCCGGTCAGGGGACACGATCGAGGTGTCGATCTGCTGGAAACTCAACCCGGGGCTGCCGGTGGGGACCACGAACAGCGACAGCCGACTCTTCTCCGGGGTGGACAGCCCGGCGTCGCGAGTCACCAGCAGCACGGCGTCGGCCTGGTCGATGGCCGAGATGTAGTACTTCGCTCCGGAAATGGTCCAACCCGATTCCGTGCGCCGGGCGGTCGTTTTGACGTTGTGCGCGTTCGACCCGGCGTCCGGCTCGGTCATTCCGAAGGCCATCTTCTTCGAGCCTTCGGCCAGATCGGGCAGCCACCGCCGCTTCATGTCGTCGGATGCGTGGTGTGCCAGAATGCTGCCGCAGATCGCCGGTGAAATGATCCAGATCAACAGCGGCATACCGTGTGCGGCCAATTCCTCGACGACGACGACGGCCTCGGCCATGCCACCCCCGCCGCCGCCGTACTCCTCAGGCAGATGCACACCGAGCAGCCCCGACGCACCGAGGTCCTTCCAGAGTTCCTCGAGGTCGCCACCGGTGCGGCCGCGCTCGAGGAAGTACTCGGGGCCGTACCGCGACACGATTCCCGCTACGCTCTCGCGAATCGCTTTGTGCTCTACGGAATCCGTGTGTAATCCGGGCATCCCTACCGTCCTTCGAAGCGGGTTTTGCGTTTGGCCGCGAAACCGGCGATGGCGTTGGCGGCGTCGGCCGTGGCGCCGGTGGCCTTGAGGCCCTCGGTCTCGGCCAAGAGTTGTGTCGACAGATCGTTGCTCCAGCTGTCCCGCAGCAGTGCCCGCATCCGGGCGAACGCCCTGGTCGGGCCCTGCGCCAATTTGTTCGCGAGCGCCGTGGCACGGTCACGCAGCTCGTCTGCGGGCACGATCTCGTTGATCAGCCCCCAGTCCAGCGCCTGATGGGTGGTGATCGGGGTGTTCTCCAGATACGCTCTGGCCGCCCGCCGCGGGCCGATCAATCGGGGCAGATGCCAGGTCCCGCCGCCGTCGCCCGACAGGCCGATTCCGGCGAACGCCGTCACGAACCGCGTGCCCTCGGCCGCAAGAACGATGTCAGCGGCGTACACATAACCCAGTCCTCCCCCGGCGACCGCCCCGTGCGCGGCGGTGATGATCGGCGCATCGATGCGGCTCAGCACGCGGAATGCTTCGTGGAAGGGAGTGGTCATGCGCGCGAGGAGGTTTCCGAACTCTTCCGGCGGGGACTCCAGGAAGTAACCGACGTCGCCACCGACGGTCAGGGCCGGGCCGTTCCCGCAGATCAACACCGCGCGTACGGTGGCATCGGCCTCGACGCGGCGTGCGACGATCAGGGATTCCTCACCCAATCGCAGATCGATCGCGTTGCGGACATCCGGGCGGTTCAAGCAGATCGTCGCCACGCCATCGACCACCGAGTAGTCGATCGTTTCGAGCGGTGCGCCGTCTCCGAGAGCCTCGACCCAGGCCGCGGTATCGGTCAACTGGTCCAGCGAGGTGATGCGGCCGTCGTCGGCGAAGCCGATGACATGGGTGAACGCGGCATCCAGCGGCTTACCGGAAACCCGAGCCACTCCGCGGTAGTGCCCCGCCACTAGCAGGCGCCCGTCGTCGAGGACATGGAACTCGTCGGGTTCGGCGGTCACGGAAAAGTGCTTACCGATTCGCCACCACAGATTGCGTTGCATCGCTTCGGGTCCGCGGTGCTCGCCACCCATGCTCAACGGCAGGCCTTCGGCGGCGTGACCGATGAAGTCGGCGCACAGCAGCATCGCGAGCACGTTCCGGTCGCCGGTGGCGAGCGCGCGGTAGAGCTCCTTGGCCGTGGACGTCGAATCCCCGAGTCCGTTGAAGGTGGTCAAAGCGCCCTCCTCGGTTCGTGGCCACGAAGCTCAGGCCGTGAGTCGACCAATTGCTGGGCGAGCCGGTACTTCTGAACCTTGCCGGTCGGCGTCTTCGGGAGATCCTCGGCGTCATAGAAGACGACACGCTTGGGAACCTTGAACTTGGCCAGTTTCTCGCGGCAGATCGCCATCACGTCGTCCTCGCTGATCATGGCGCCGGGAGCGGGCACCACAACCGCACAACCGATTTCGCCCCATCGCTCGTCGAGCAGACCTAGGGCGAACACCTGGTTGATATCCTGGTGCTCGGCGAGCAGATCTTCGATCTCTTTGGGCATGACGAGCTCACCGCCACTTTTGTAGAGCTCTTTGCTCCGACCGGTGACCTCAAGGTAACCATCGGCGCGCACCCTGCCCAGGTCGCCCGAATGCAACCACCCGCCGCGCAGCGCGGCGGCCGTCTGCTCCGGCCGATTCCAGAATCCCAGCATCGTTGTCGGCCCGGATGATACGAGTTCGCCCTCGAGCCCAGATGGCAGGTCTTCCGCCGTCACCGGATCCACTGTCTTGTAGGTGACCAGCGCGTCGGTGTCCGGGATCCCCGCCGCGCCGGCCATTTTCGGCCTTCCCACCGTCTCGGACGTCAGATGGAGCGGGTCTTCGGGACGGGTCAGGGTCATCGCGCCGCCGCATTCGGTCATTCCGTAGCCAGTGACGATCTCGGAGACACTGAAGTCCTTCTCGATCTGGGTCCACAGCCAGATCGGGGCGGGGGCCGAACCACACAGAATCGCGGTCAACGAGCGCAGGTCGTAGCGTTCGCGCGCGTCGCTCTCGACCATCGCGATCGCCATGGTGGGCACGCACAGGATATCGCTGGCCCGATGGCGTTGAATCCCTTGGAAGTATCTCTCCGCGGAGAACGACGTGATGGGAATGATCGCACCGCCGACGAACGTCACCGACAGCAGACCTTCGATATAGCCGAACATGTGATAACAGGGCAGCGAGAACAGGATCCGTCGCCCGTCCTGGTAGGCGCGCGTCAACGCCGAGGCATATCCGGTCCGCAGCACCGCGTCGTGCGATGTCAGAACACCCTTGGGCGTGCCGGTCGTCCCCGAGGTGTAGAGCATGTCCGCGATGTCGTAGGCGTCCACCCCAGCGTCGTCGCTGAGTCCGCGATGGCGAGCACCCAGGGCAGCGAGATAATCGAGAGTTCGGGTGCCGACGCGCACACTGGTGCAGGTTTCGAGCAACACCACCTCCCGCAACGCCGGAACCGCGTCGCTCTGCGAGGGGCGTCGCTGCGCGAAAGAGTCGCTGTCCCAGCCGGGCGCGATACCGTCCAACATAGACTGGTAATCGAGATCGCCGAACGAGGTCATACTGACCAGGGCCCGGCAACCCGAATCGGCCAGGACGTACTGCAATTCGTCTTGCCTGTAGCGAAAGTTCAGAGCCACCGCGATCGCGCCCACGCGTGCGATGGCGAACTTCACCGTGACGAACTCGGGATAATTCGCCATGAGCAACCCGATGCGATCTCCGCGACGGACCCCCAACGCCGCGAAACCGTCAGCCAGGCAACGTGATCGCACTGCCACGTCAGCGTAGCTCAGCTGGACGTCATCGGTCACGACGAGCGGACGGCCACCGAATCTCGCCACGCATCGGTCCAGCCAATCGTGCAGGGTCATCGGCTTCCATACGGGGAAGGATTCGCGCAACGCACGCCTGCGGGTCTCGATGTCGGCGGCAGCGCCAACGGTGCGAAGGCCGCCCGTCACGAGTCGCCCCCCCAGCGGCCGGCAGAAGGATCCAGCAGCGCGCTCAGATGCTCCTGCGACAGCCACACAATGGTCTCTAGTTCGATCGCGTCCAGGAAGCGCACCCGACCCGTCCGCAGATCCTCCAGACGCAGCCGCGGCGAGTTTCCCGTGACATCGAAATTCACTGAGACCGCGGCGAACTCACTACCGATAACAGGGCCCACTCCCGGCACCTGTACCGCTCCAGGATCACCGAATTCGATTCCCATCAGCAGGCTCAGATCAGGAATCCCAGAGTGGGCAAAGGTTTGTCGTTATCCACCAATACCACCTTCTTGTAGGCCATCCGAAGCGCGCCGTCGTCGGCACGCCGCAGCCGGTACGTGACACGGCCACCCCAGATATGGTTGCCGCGTGCCCGTGATTCGACGACCACGAAGTTGGCACCCACCTCGAGGTCAGCGCCGCCGGCGGGATTGCTTCTGCCACCGAGAAATTCGATGTTCGACAGCAGACGTCGAAGATTAGACGGGGGCGCCTGGGCGTAGCGTCGTCCCGTGCGGAGCTGTTTGAGTCGGGTGGAGATCCGGTTGCGGTTGTCGTAGATCACCGACATTTCCCGCACCGGGTCGGTGTCGGCCCCGCCGGAGGGCACCCAGTACAGCGCGTCGTCCGTCCACAGCGACTCCCACAAGTCGTAGTCACTCTCGTCTGCATAGCGGGCCTCGCGATAAAGGAACTGCTCGACCTCGCGGAATTCGAAGGCCGGCGGTACCGGGCCCAGGGTGTGGGGAGCATTCATGGTGCTCGTCATTCCGCCTCCATGAGGCACTTGTAGTGCGACCAGAAACCGCGCATTGCCGTCTCATCGGTGGCCGAACCGA
>JBEKNM010000180.1:0-8172 GCA_049522835.1 Mycobacterium sp. | reverse complement strand
GACCTGACGCCCCTGATCGGTGCCCAGCGATACCGCCAGGCTCAGCTTGTCGCGGTTATTGGACAGGAACATCCCGGCCTGCTCCCACCAGGCGTCGGCGCCCATCAGCGGTCCAACGATGGCGCGGGCGGAGTCGATCCGGTCGCCCGATTCGAGATGGATCACCTCGGCGCCGAGATAGCAGAGAACCTGGGCCGCCGAGGGTCCGGCGAACACCGATGTGCAGTCGAGCACCCGGATTCCGGACAGCGGGCGGTGGGCCTGACCGGCGGCGGCCGGGGACGGTGGCCGATTGACCACGCCGGCGGGTGATCTGCGGGGCGCGGGCCGGACCCCGTCGATGAGATAAGGCCCGACCGGCTGCCGGAACCTGCCGTCGGGGCCGGCGGCGATCAGCCCACGCGCCGCGATTTGCGGGTGCGTGAAGAACCCCTCAGGCCCCAGCACGGGCGCCACGGGGATTCGTAGCCGGGCCGCGGCCGCCACGACCGAGCCGCTCGGCTGGGTTCGGGTCCAATCCCGAACGATCTCGTTCCAGGCGTCCAGATGAGCGAGCCGGTAATCGAGACGTTCCCAGTCCGACCCGAGCAGGTCCTCCCGTTCGAGCAGGGTGAGAAAAGCCCGGACCTGGACCGGCGAGTGCGCAGCGAATCCCACGAAGCCATCAGCGGTGGGTTCGATCGAGGGTGCGTCGATGATCCTCGGCGGGCGCTGCGCGACGCTGCTGCCCTCCACCCGGTCCCGCACGTCGACGAACGTGATCCCGGTGTGAGCGGCGACGGCCTGGACGGACACATCGACGTGCCGACCTACTCGACGCTGGCCGACCAGTGCGCCGACGAGACCCACAGCTGCGGTCACGCCGGCGCACCACTCGATCAGCCGACCGCCGGTCTGGTACGGCACCTCATCGTGGCGGCCGTGGTTCGCGATGACGCCCGACTCCGCCTGCACGGTGAACTCGGTCGCGGGCCGTCCGACCCAGGGGCCACGCAACCCCCACGATGTGACGGTCACGACCACCAACCGCGGATGCCGGCGGCGTAGCTCGACGACGCTGGACGCGGTCACCGGATCTCCCAGCACGACGGCATCAGCGTCTGCCAGCGAGTCGTCATCAACGCTGCCCACGGACTTCCCCGCGGTCAGGAACCGGAACAGCGCGCTATCTCCACCGGACGCCGCCGCCCGTCCGGGGAACCGCCGGCGAAGCGGATCCCCGGACGCGGACTCGACTCTGACCACCTCGGCGCCGGCATCGGCGACGAGCTTCGTGGCGTACGGGCCAGCAATCCCGGTGGAGAAATCGATGATTCGTATACCGGCAAGGATGTCCACCGTCGGCTTAGGCCTGGACCGCCAGGGCCATGTCGAGGTCGTAGAGCTCGGCCGCGTTCTTCCAAAGGATCCGCTCTTGGATCTCTTTGTCGATACCTCCCATGCCGTTCTCGATCGTTTGGCCCACCTCGTCGAACGCGATGCAGGTGGAGTGCGGGAAGTCGGTCTCGAACAGCAAGTTGCCGACGCCGACGTGGTCGAGGTGGTACTGGTCGAGTGTCTCGAACCAGTAGTTGACGTAGACCTGGTTGTGGAAGTACTCGCTGGGCTTGGCCTTGAACTCGGGCTTGTCCTTGTGCAGTGCCAGCTTGTCGAAGTGGTAGTCGACGGAGTCGAGCACGAACGGCACCCAGCCCATCCCGCTCTCCACCGAGATGAACTTGAGGTCGGGGTGGCGCGGCAACACGCCGGAGTTGAGCAGGTCGACCAGCTGGTGCGCGTTGTCGAGGAACACAGCTGTGGTCAGGCGAGCGTGCGAACTCGAGTAGCCTTCCACCTCCTCCCGGTCGGTGTTGATGTGGGCGCTGAGGTCCCCGCCGCCGGCGTGGAAATGGACCGGCATGTTCGCCGCCGTCGCCGCGTCCCAGATCGGATCCCAATGGCGATCAGCCATGTACGGCTGTCCGTGCAGGTGTGGAGCAGCAGTCGTGACGATGCCCTTGAATCCCAATTCGGCGCAGCGTTCGATCTCCTTGACGGTCTCGTCGCGGTCCCAATACGGAATCACGGCGAGCTTGATGAACCGATTCGGAGCGAACGACGTGAAGTCGTTGATGAAGTCGTTATAGGCCCGGACGCACTCGAGTTGGAACTCGACGCTGTCCACTGATTTGTAGAAGCCCTCGATGCCGAAGAAAGACAGGTTCGGGTACAGCGCGGCGACATCGACCCCGCCGGCGTCCATCACCTTCAGGCGCTCGGGCGCCTGGTAGGCCGAAGGGTGCACCGTGTCGAACGATTGCGGGGTGTCTGCACCGCCCGAGCCGCCTAGCACTCGGCGGGGAGACCCGTCCTCGTTGCGGGCAAAGCTGGAGTAGCCGACCTGGCTCGCCGCGCGATTATCGCCGATGAACCAGGACTGTACCGTTTTCTCCTCGTTGACATAACGCACATGCGGGATCAGGTCGCCCCACTTCTGCTTGGACATCCGTGATGTCCAAAGATCGGGCGGCTCGGTGATGTGGGTGTCGGTGTCAACTATTGGGATTCCATCAGCGGTGCTCATCGGTGTACTCCTTCACTTTTTTGGCTCTTGCGCGTGCGTCGGGCAAGAAGGCGTGCCGGGGGTCGAATGAGCGCAGCGTGGTCAACTGATCGATATCGACCGGTGCGAATGTGGTGACCTCGGGCGCGACCTTCAACGGCCAACCGCAGCTGTCCACGGCGTCGCGGACAGCCTCGTCCAGGCACGCGTCGTCGGCAGCCACGGCTGTCAGAACGAACTCCTGCGAGTCGGCATCGCGTTGAAGAACCGCCTTCGTCGTGACGATCGTCGAGACCCGATCGCCTGGACAGGTCACGAACCCCACCTTCGGTACCAGCCGGGACCGTCCGTGCTTGACCACCACCAACACGTCATCGGCCATGGTGGCAATATCGTTCGCGCCGCCGGACCCGACCAGGTAGCCGTCGTCCGGACCGCGGCTGGAATTCATGTTTCCGCCCGCATCAATGGCGCCCGCGCCCAGCGCGGCGATGGTGCGGGAGGTGCCGGCGTGGACAATGCTGCCGAGGATCGCTGCGACGTCTGTCATCCAAGTGCACGTAGGAAGGTTGCGCTGGCTGAAGATGAACGGGTCGCCGGCGGCGGGCTGGTAGCCGTAGGCGCCGATCTCGGCCATCAGCGGCGCCGACACTCCGTCCCCAGCGAGTCGGCGGTTGGCCAGCCAGGCGGCCAAGTGCGCGAACCCGATGCCAGTCATTATCAGGTTGCTCCGGCCGGATCGAACCCGGTCCTCGATCAGCCTGGCGGCCTCGAGCACCATCCGTTCCTCGACAGTCGCTGGCGACGACTGGTCCAGCGCCTCGTCGGATACTTTCCACACTCCGGTAGCCGCGCCGCCGGCGAGCATCGCCAAACGCCGGGTACCGAGGCGACGCAGGTAATCCGAGTGGTCGGTCACCTCGTGGATCCACGTCCGCACCCAGTCCCGATGCGCGTCGGGGTCCACACATGTTCTGCGCTGTTCCAGAATGAATGGCTCATCCTCGGTGTAACCCGAGACCTCCGGAATGGGGCTGTAGAGGCCGTATGGATGCGCCCCGAACGGCAACTCGCAGACCACCTGAACCTGGTGCGAAGGAATGGTCACCAAGGACTGGTAGCGCCGGATCGTCTGACGGTCGACGATCGACTCCACGGTGGCGATCACGCCCTTACGTGCGGCCAACGAACCCCATGACGTCTCGCCGTACGGCGGCGCCAGGATCACGTTGCCGTCCTCGTCCGCAGCCACCCCGTGCGCGATGGTGACATCCGGGACCAGTGCCCGCACCACGGTGGTGGCGACCCCGGTGAACGGATCGACGGCGGTCCCCACCCAGTCCTGCCGCGCCAAGTCACTTCCAGCCAGCGAACGGACGGGCAGGAACGGTACGCCCAATGCACCGGCCATCAGCCGGGCGAACACCGTCCACAGGCTGGTCTCATCCAGCGCTACCGCCCCGGAGTCGATCGCCCGCTGGAATACAGCGTTCGGCGCCGCGTTAGGGTAATTGTCACCGATAAAGCTGCCGATCAGACGGCTGACCAGGCCTTCACTCACCAAGGCCGCCTGCGAGGAAACCAGCCCCCCGGTCGAGATGGTGAATGCAGGGTCGGTGCCGGCGAAGCGCCGGACCAGGCCGGTGACGGCGCAGATCGGACGTGCTTGCGAGTAAGCCAGATGAATGTGGTCCCCAGGGGCTACCAGGGAGTCCAGGGCGTGCTCGAACTCCATCACTTTTGACCCGGCCACATCCATCACCTCCAATACTTATGAACGTCCGTTTATATCTAGCACGGGTGCTGTACTCATGTCCAGGCGAGATGGTTCCTGTGCCTACTCGGAGGCCACTGCGATCGCCTGTTCCGGGCAGTTCGAGATGACCAGGTCCAATTCCGGCGACGGCACCACGACTCCGTCGCCCACGACCACCCCGTACCTAAGGTCATCACAGTCAAAAAGCGCCGGCATCATCGCGGCGCAGACCCCGTGGCCCTGACACATCTCGCCGTCGATACGCACCCACACGGGCATAATTCAGCTCCTCGCAATCCACATGGGCATCGTGCGCGGGCCACGAACCTGGCCACCCCATATACGACTTGCTCTTCGTCAGGTATCCCGAAGTCGGGGAAGGCGCGATGCCGACGCCGACGCCGAAGGCAAGATGGCGGTTGTCGGTCCGATCGATGAGGACCTCTTCGGGACGGTCGAACACCTCCGGGTCGCGGTTGCCAGCGGTGTGACACCAGCATCAAGTCACCTTCAGGTATCTGCTGTCCGCACATCTCGACGTCGCAAGTCGCCACCCTGCCGATGGTGACGGGCGAGAACGCCCGCAGGAACTCCTCGCACGCAGTGAACCACAGGCCGGTTGGATTGGGCGGGTCGCCCAGTGCAGCGACCAAACGGGCACGATCCTCGGGATGTTGAGCCAGGTGATGCAGGGAGCTGCCGATCGATCCCCACGTGGTGTCCACCCCGGCCAACAACAAGATCACCAGCCCACCGAGCAAATCGTTCTCGCTCAGCGGCTCTCCGTCGACACGGGACTCCATCAGCAGAGAGATCAGGTCGTGACCGGGCCGCTCGCGCCGACACTCGATCTGCGCCCACAGGTACTGGAACATCTCGATTATCGCCGCGCGAGCCTCCTCCACAGCGCCGGCCGAAGTGAACAGACGGTGTACCCAGTCGGTGAACTTCGGTGCATCGTCTTCAGGCACACCCATCATCCGGGCGATGACGCCAATGGGTATGTACTCGGCGTACTCCGCCGACGCATCGATGACGTCGCGCCCCTGAAGACCCGCGATGTGGGAATCCGCGATCGCAACCGTGGTCTCCTCCCACTTCTGGATCTGCGGGCGAGTGAACAACGGCAGCAGCATCTTTCGGCACTTGGTGTCGAACGGCGGGTCTGCCGTGAGCGGCGGAGCAGGAAAGGGCTGACCGTCGAATCCGGTCAGTAGGTCGCGCGGGATCATCACGATCTTCGACGAGAACCGGTCATGATCGTGGATCACTTGCGCAGTGTCGTCGTAGCGGGTCACCACCCAGAAGCCGTCATATCTGTCGCTGTGCGCCACCGGGCATTGGGAGCGCATCTCCGCCAGGACAGGGAAGGAACGGGTCCTCCTCGAAGGACGGGTCCAGGTGATCGAAATGCTGGGCGATCTTCGCCGCATCCACAGGAGCCACTACCTCCTCGTGGGCCGGCGGACCGGACATCAATATGCATGAACGCATGTTTATCACATGCCCATTATCGGAGCAATCGGCTCGCCCCACCAGCGTGACATCAGCAACTTCGTGTCATCTTTTCGAAGACCGAGTGACAGCGTCTACGACGACCAAGTCGGCGAGGCTGCGCCCGGCTAGCCGAACAGACGGTCGGGGTCAGCACGGCGGTCCCAACGTAACCGGAGGCGCGCGGCGCACTACGGCCGCCGCCGACGACCCGCCTAGCTACTTCGACCTGAAAAGGTCGGGGCGTGTCGTGGTGGCTGGACTGCGCTGAGACGATGGTCTCGAACCCTTGGGCAGGAAGGATTCGAGGCCATCGTGTGTTTCGTGCTGGTGCTCAACCGGCAGTACCAGATGTCGCTTCTGCTGGGCAACGAGACATCACTCGGGCACGAGGGGGTGGTCCTGGCACCTCGCGGTCGCGCAGCGCGATCACGACGCGATCAGGCAGAGGGTCAAGGACGAGGGCGCCTCCAGGAACGTGACCTAGCGGACGCCGACCATCCACAGGACGAGTGTTTCCAGCATGTCGGCGTGCTCTTCAGGGTTCAGTGACTTCAGCGACGTTCCCGAAATCGATCGCGGGAAGCCGACGATCGCGGTCGACAGGATCCTCGCGGTCGCTCCGCCTGCCTTGCCCGGTGGCTGGAACTCCCCACTGCTCATCCCGGCCGCGATGATCTCCTCGATGAGGGACCGCAGCCGATTCCAATGCCCGCGGACCTTGGCGGCCAACGCCTCGTTCAGCTCCTGGGTCTCCCGGTTGGCGACCTTCGCCTGACGCAGATGCGCGCAGTGCCAGAGCGTCATCGACCGGATCAAGGCGCTGAGCTGTGCAGCCGTGCCGGCATCCGCCATGTCGATCGAGCTCTTGACCTCTTCGTTGAGACCCCAGAAGGCGTCCTCGACGATCTCGAAGAGCAGCTCGTCCTTCGACGCGAAGTGGTTGTAGAACGCCGCTGGGGTCAGGCCGCAAGCGCTCATTATCTCGCGCATCGTGGTGGCGCGGAAGCCCTGGCGATAGAAGAGACCGAGTGCCTCGTCGCGGATGCGCCTGCGGGTCGCCTGACCCCGTGTCGGGTCCTGACCAGGCTGAACCGCAGGAGTGGTGGCCTCACCCGCAGTTGCCTTGATCATGGAACTCCCTGGTGTCCGAACACTCGCTTAGCAACGGGAGCGCACCGCGCGACGTGCTGGGGACGGCTTGCGACTATCTTGCTAACGGCCGTTCATTTTATAGTAGCTGGCGGAGTTGCCGAATGCGAGCTCGTGAATGGCCGGAGGAGACCGATCTGCTGCGCGGGATGGTGCGGGAGCGGCGGTCAAACGGGTGGCGCCACTCGTCGAAGGGAACCTCGCTCGTTCGGCCAGCAGACACTCTAGAAACGGTCGCCATCGGCCATATACGCATCTGACAGTCAGGATAATGAACGTTTGTTCATAGCGTGGAATGGTTTGCGTCGTGTGGACGCAGGCGGTGGGTGCCGTCCCGCCGGGGCCGTGACGAACTCAATACGATTCGAGGACATGGGCGTCCACCGGATCACGGGTCCCGCCGCTCGCCGGGGAGCCGGACGCCATCGCAGACGCATTGTTCCGCTATCGCGACGACATCATGAGCCCTTTCCTCTAGGGACGGACCCATCAGACAGATCGGGCCGGCAGCGTCTCACTACCGGCCCGATGGCGTGTTGCGGGAGACCGTCAGGTGGTCAGTACCCGCTTGCCTGGGGTGAAAGTAATGGGGACGTGGGTGATGCCTCAAATGAGGCCTGCATAATGGACCACTCGGGACAAGTCGACCTGGTAATCGGGCATCCGCTCTAGGATGATCTCCAGCAGGACCTTGAGCTTGAGCCTGGCCAGGTGCGAACCGAGGCATCGGTGCGCACCTACGCCGAACGCGAGGTAACCCGACCCCGGACCGCGATACACCCCGGCAGAGTTGATCGCCGGCGGTAGGACCGCGAAATCCGTATTCGAACCGTTCGCCGCTTAACCGGCGGCCGCCGCGTTGGCGGCCTCGGTGGCCAGGTAGGACCCGGCGCTGGTCGCCAGTGTGGTCACAAATTGCTCGTGGATGGCTGCGGCTTGGGCGCTGAAGTCCTGATACATCTGGGCGTGCGCGGCGAACTGCGCGGCCGTCAACGCCGACACCTCGTCGGCGGCGGCGGGAACCACGCCGGTCGTCGGGGCGGCCGCGGCGGCGTTTCCGGCGCTCACCGCCGAGCCGATGCCCTGCAGGTTGCCCGCTGCCGCGCTGAGCATCTCGGGATGGGTGGTCACATACGACATGTGCTTTCCTAACTGTTAACCAATAGGGACGGGGTTAGCGGTCCTACGAGCGCGGTCTGTTCGTGACCGCGTCTGTCCTGAGGTGATG
>JBEKNM010000179.1:0-8251 GCA_049522835.1 Mycobacterium sp. | reverse complement strand
GCTACCGGTGATGGAAGGTAAGTGCGCGCCGTTCAAGACATTCGGCGGGTTGGACTCGATCCCGATCGTGCTGGACACCAAGGATCCCGACGAAATCATCGAAACCCTGGTGCGCCTGCGGCCGACATTCGGCGCCGTCACCCTCGAGGACATCTCCGCACCGCGCTGCTTCGAGATCGAACGTCGCGCCATCGAAGCGCTGGACTGCCCAGTGATGCACGACGATCAGCACGGCACGGCGATCGTCGTGCTGGCGGCGCTGATGGGCGCCACCAAGCTGCTCGACCGCGATATGACGTCGTTGCGGGTGGTGGTCTCCGGCGCTGGTGCCGCGGGCGTCGCGTGCTCGAACCTCCTTCTCGCAATGGGGGTTACGGAGATCACCGTGCTCGACTCGCGCGGCATTCTGCATACCGGCCGCAATGACATGAACAGTGTCAAAGCCGATCTGGCGCAACGTAGCAATCCCGACGGCATCACCGGCGGCATGGTAGAAGCCCTCGAGGGGGCCGACGTGTTTTTGGGACTGTCCGCGGGTGTGGTCCCGGAAGAGCTGATCGCCACGATGGCGCCCGGTGGGATCGTGTTCGCGCTGTCGAACCCGGACCCGGAAATTCATCCTGACGTCGCGGCGAAATACGCGGCAGTGGTGGCGACCGGCCGCAGCGACTTTCCGAACCAGATCAACAACGTGCTGGCCTTCCCCGGGGTGTTCCGCGGCGCGCTGGACGTCGGCGCGCGCCGGATCACCGAGAAGATGATGGTGGCCGCCGCCGAGGCGATCTTCTCCGTGGTCAGCGACGACCTCGCGCCTGACCGAATCGTTCCGAGCCCACTGGACCTGCGCGTCGGGAAAGCGGTGGCCGCCGCGGTGGCGACCGCCGCAGATACGTCGGGGTGAAACTCGGCAGGCTGGTTGCGCTGCTGCTCACCGCCACACTCGTGGTGCCTCTCTGGGCGGGCTGCGCTTCCGAAACCACCGACCACAAAGCTCCACCGGACGTGGTGGTCGGATCCGGGCCTGACTCTGAGTCGATGCTGCTGGCCGGCATCTACCTCGCCGCGCTGCGCTCATACGGTTTCGGCGCGCGCGCCGAGACGGCCGCCGACCCGATGGCGAATCTGGACTCGGGCGCGTTCACCGTCGTCCCGGCCTTTACCGGGCAGATGCTGCAGGTCTTGCAGCCCGGTGCGTCGGTGCTTTCCGATGCCCAGGTATATCGCGCGATGGTCTCGGCGCTGCCCGAAGGCATCGCCGCAGGCGACTACACCACCGCTGCTGAAGACAAACCCATGCTGCTGGTTACCGAGTCAACCGCCAAGGCCTGGGGCGACCGTGACCTGAGCGCGCTGCCGAAACACTGCGCAGGGCTGGTCGTTGGGACGGTCGCGCGTGTCCAGCCACCCTCGGCGGTGGGATCATGTCGGCTACCGGCCCCGCTGGCGTTGCCGGATACCGCGGCAATGGTGGCCGCGCTGCGGGCCGGGCAGCTGACCGCGGCGTGGACCACCACCGCAGACCCTGGTATTCCAGGCGACCTGGTCGCGCTGGCCGACGGTAAACCCGCGCTGATTCAAGCCGAGAACGTGGTGCCGCTGTATCGCCGCAATGCGCTGACCGACCGGCAGCTATTGGCGATCAATGAAGTCGCCGGCGTGCTGGACACCGGCGCGCTGGCTGAGATGCGCCGCCAAGTGGCCGGCGGCGCCGACCCGCAGGTGGTGGCCGGCGGTTGGTTGGGCGAACACCCACTGGGGCGTTGAGCCGTCTGCTCGTCATCGAGTCTGCGTGGTCGGGTGTCAGTCCTGGCGAGGCAGCAACCGGCGTAATACCGGCGAGAACAGCTGCTGATATCCCGAACCCGTCAGCCGTATCATCAGGTCCAGGGCCTTGGCGTCCGGGCCGACCAGCACCCGGGCTTTGTTCTTGCGTACGGCTTCCAGGATGATCCGGGCGGCTCGTTGGGGGCTGGTGATGGCCATCCGCTTGTCGAACACACTGGCCAGTTCAGCCGCGTCGAGTCCCTCGGCGGCGGTGGCGTTGCGGGCGATCGCGGTCTTGATGCCGCCGGGGTGCACCGTGGTCACCCCGACCGGGTGGCCGGCCAGCACCATCTCTTGTCGTAGCGCCTCGGTGAAGCCCCGGACCGCGAATTTGGCCGCGTTGTAGGCTGATTGCCCCGGCACTGAGAACAGCCCGAACACGCTGGAGATGTTGATGACGTGGCCGTCCCCAGAGGCGATCAGGTGGGGCAGGAACGCCTTGGTGCCGTTGACGACGCCCCAAAAGTCGACGTCCATCACCCGTTCGATGTCCTTGAATTGGCTGATCTCGATGTCGCCGGTGAAGGCGATGCCGGCGTTGTTGTAGATCTGGTTCACCTTGCCGAAGTGGTCGCCGACCGCGTCGGCATAGGCCAGGAAGGCCTCGCGTTCGGTCACGTTCAGCCGGTCGGCTTTGACCGGCGTACCGATCGCCTTCAACTGCTGCTCGGTCTGCGCCAGTCCTTCGGTGTCGACGTCGCTGATCGCCAGCTTGGCACCCGAGCGGGCCAGCTCGACGGCCAGCGCCTGGCCGATACCAGAACCGGCGCCGGTAACCACGGCGACCTTCCCGGCGAACCCTTCCATGAGCACCCTCTCCCTCGTGTCAGCTGATCTGCGTTGAGGTTACCGGTACCGGCGGTCCCCGGTACTGGCGGGTGGATCGAGTGGACTCAGGTGCACTCAGCCGAACGCCGTGTCGAGAATCTCCTGCTGCTCAACGGCATGCACCTTCGACGAACCTGACGAGGGGGCCGACATCGCCCGGCGCGAAATGCGCTTGATTCCGCTGAGCAGGTCGGACAGCACCTCGGGCAGCGTCAGGCCCAACGACGGCCACGCGCCCTGGTTGGCCGGCTCTTCTTGCACCCAGAAGAACTCGTCGGCGTTCTCGTAGCGGCCCAACGTTTCGCGCAGTCGGCGCCGCGGCAGCGGGGCGAGCTGCTCGAGGCGCACGATCGCGACGTCGTCGCGCTGGTCCTTGGCCTTGCGGGCGGCTAGCTCGTAATAGATTTTGCCGCTGGTCAGCAGGATTCGGGTGACCTTGCTGCGGTCGCCGATGCCGTCTTCGTAAGTGGGTTCCTCCAGCACCGAGCGGAACTTGATCTCGGTGAAGTCCCTGACGTCGCTGACCGCTGCTTTGTTGCGCAACATCGATTTCGGCGTGAACACGATCAGCGGGCGCTTAATCCCGTCGAGAGCGTGCCGGCGCAACAGGTGGAAATAGTTGGCCGGAGTCGAGGGCACCGCGATGGTCATCGAACCCTCGGCCCACAGCTGCAGGAAGCGTTCGATGCGGCCGGAGGTGTGGTCAGGGCCCTGCCCCTCGTGCCCGTGTGGCAGCAGCAGCACCACCGTGGACAACTGGCCCCACTTGGCCTCACCGGAGCTGATGAATTCGTCGATGATCGACTGCGCGCCGTTGAGGAAGTCGCCGAACTGCGCCTCCCACAGCACAACGGCATCCGGGTTGCCCACGGTGTAGCCGTACTCGAACCCGACGGCGGCGTACTCAGACAGCGGTGAGTCATAGACCAGGAACTTGCCGCCGGTGGGGCTGCCGTCCTTGTTGGTCGCCAGCAGCTGCAGGGGTGTGAATTCCTCGCACGTCTTGCGATCGATGATCACCGAATGCCGCTGGGAGAAGGTGCCACGCCGGGTGTCTTGGCCCGATAGCCGCACCAGCTTGCCTTCGGCGACCAGTGAGCCCAGAGCCAGCAACTCGCCGAAGGCCCAGTCGATCTTGCCCTCGTAGGCCATCTCCCGGCGCTTTTCCAGCACCGGTTGCACGCGCGGGTGCACGGTGAACCCTTCTGGGACAGCCAGGAATGCGTCGCCGATGCGCGCCAGCAATGATTTGTCCACCGCGGTGGATAGGCCCGCTGGGATCATTTGGTCGGATTCCACCGATTCGCTCGGCAAAGCGCCGTGCTTCTCCAGGTCGCGAACCTCGTTGAACACCCGCTCCAGCTGGCCCTGGTAGTCGCGCAGCGCGTCCTCGGCTTCCTTCATCGAGATGTCGCCGCGGCCGATCAGGGCTTCGGTGTAGGTTTTGCGGGCCCCGCGCTTGGTGTCGACAACCTCGTACATGTAGGGGTTCGTCATCGACGGATCGTCGCCCTCGTTGTGGCCGCGCCGGCGGTAGCACAGCATGTCGATGATGACGTCCTTCTTGAACTTCTGCCGAAACTCCACGGCCAACTTCGCCACCCACACGCAGGCTTCCGGGTCGTCGCCGTTGACGTGGAAGATGGGCGCGCCGATCATCTTCGCGACGTCGGTGCAGTACTCGCTGGACCTTGAGTACTCGGGCGCGGTGGTGAAGCCGATCTGGTTATTGACGATTAGGTGGATGGTGCCGCCGACGCGGTAGCCGGGCAGGTACGCCAGGTTCAGCGTCTCGGCGACCACGCCCTGGCCGGCGAACGCGGCGTCACCGTGCATCATCATCGGCACCACCGAGAAGGCCTTTTCGTCCCCTTCGTCCTCGGAGCCTCTGTCCAGCAGATCCTGCTTGGCCCGAACCAGACCCTCCAGTACCGGGTCCACGGCTTCCAGGTGCGACGGGTTGGCGGTCAGCGACACTTGAATGTCGTTGTCGCCGAACATCTGTAGGTAGATACCGGTAGCCCCGAGGTGGTATTTGACATCGCCGGAGCCGTGCGCCTCTGCCGGGTTGAGGTTGCCTTCGAACTCGCTGAAGATCTGCGAGTACGGCTTGCCGACGATGTTGGCAAGCACATTGAGCCTGCCTCGGTGCGGCATGGCGACGACCACTTCGTCCAGGCTGTGCTCGGCGCACTGGTCGATCGCCGCGTCCATCATCGGGATCACGCTTTCGGCGCCTTCCAGCGAGAACCGTTTCTGCCCGACGTACTTGGTCTGCAGGAACGTTTCGAAGGCTTCCGCGGCGTTGAGTTTGCTCAGGATGTATTTCTGTTCTGCCACAGTCGGTTTGACGTGCTTGGTCTCGACGCGCTCTTCCAGCCACTCCTGTTGTTCGGGTTCGAGGATATGGGTGTACTCGACGCCGATGTGGCGGCAATAGGCGTCGCGCAGGAGGCCCAGAACGTCACGCAGCTTCTTGTACTCACAACCGGCGAAGCCGTTGACCTTGAACACGCGATCGAGATCCCACAGCGTCAGGCCGTGGTTGAGCAATTCGAGATCGGGGTGGCTGCGGAACCGGGTGGTGTCTAAGCGGAGTGGATCGATATCGGCCATTAGGTGGCCGCGGTTGCGGTAGGCCGCGATCAACTCCATGACGCGAGCGTTCTTGTCGACGATCGAGTCCGGGTTGTCGGTGCTCCAGCGTATCGGCAGGTACGGATTACCCAACTCGCGGAAGACCTCGTCCCAGAAGCCGTCCGAGAGCAGCATTTCGTGGATGGTGCGCAGGAAGTCACCGGATTCCGCACCCTGGATGATGCGGTGGTCATAGGTCGAGGTCAGGGTGATCAGCTTGCCGATACCCAATTCGGCGATGCGCTCCTCGCTGGCGCCCTGGAACTCGGCGGGGTATTCCATCGCACCGACGCCGATGATGGCGCCCTGGCCGGCCATCAGCCGCGGCACCGAGTGCACGGTGCCGATGGTGCCAGGGTTGGTCAGCGAAATCGTCACGCCGGCAAAGTCTTCAGCGGTCAGCTTGCCGTCGCGTGCGCGGCGGACGATGTCTTCGTAGGCCGTGACGAATTGCGCGAATCGCATGGTCTCGCAGCCCTTGATGCCGGCAACCACCAGGGAGCGTTTGCCGTCTTTGCCTTGCAGGTCGATGGCCAGGCCGAGATTGGTGTGAGCGGGCGTGACGGAGGTGGGCTTGCCGTCGATCTCGGCGTAGTGCCGGTTCATGTTCGGGAACTTCTTGATCGCCTGCACCAGCGCGTAGCCCAACAGGTGGGTGAAGGAGATCTTGCCGCCGCGAGTGCGCTTGAGCTGGTTGTTGATGACGATCCGGTTGTCGATCACCAGCTTGGCCGGGACGGCCCGGACGCTGGTGGCCGTTGGCACGTCCAGCGACGCGGACATGTTCTTGACGACGGCTGCGGCGGCGCCGCGCAGCACCTGCAACTCGTCACCTTCGGCCGGTGGGGGAGTAGCGGATTTGGCCGGCGCGACCGCGCCGTTGCCCTCCGTTGCGGTGCTGGCGGGTTTTGCAGCGGGCTGCGCCGGCGCGGCGGGCTTGGGTTGCGCAGCGGCCGATGCAGGCGGCTCGGCAGCGGGGGGCAGGGTGGCTAGGGCCGGTACCGGGGTGGGTTCGGGCGTCGCTTCGGGGTTGTAGTCAATCAGGAACTCATGCCAGCTCGGATCGACCGACGAGGGGTCGTCGCGGAACTTGCGGTACATCTCCTCGACCAGCCACTCGTTCTGCCCGAATGGTGAACTGATGTTGCCCACGGCCGCTGTTCGCCTCGATTCCTTGTTCTTTTAGTCCTGCTCGCGCTATTGCGTGACGCCTGCGATTTCGTTCACCCCGCTTGGCGAGGTATCTCATGCCCGCGGCGGTCAGAGAACTTTTCCGCCCCATAAAGGCTAACGCTTCGCCGGCAATTCGCCAGAGAGACCGGGGAGCCCGGGGTCTAGCCGGCTTGGTGGGTGGTCGGCAATAGGCGCAGGGTGGCTGGCCAGCGCGCGGGCGGGGCGCCGAAGGCGTCGCGGGCGTTGCGCACGATCTTCTTGCCCACCATGCGGTTGCCGACGCCGCCTACCGCGGCGCCGATGCCAACCGGCAGCATTTTGCCGAACATCAGCGCGCCGCGCCGCACCGCGTACCGCTTGACGAAGTACTTGAGCATCCGCGCGTTCAACCGTGCCAGCGTCGACATCGGCAGTGAGGCCATGCCCTCGGCCAGCCAACCGCCGTTGGTGCGGCCCGGACCGAGCAGCTCACCGATGGCACGCTTGCTGTCGTCTCCGACCAAGACAGCCAGCACCAGAGCTCGGCGTCGTTCCGCGTGGTCAGCGGGGATGCCGTACACCACTGCATTTGCCAGCACGAAGACCGCGGTGGCCTCGAGGAAGAACACGGTTTCCCCGGCGCCCGCAGACATCGCCGTCAACGTCCCGACACCGGGAATCGTCGCCGCCGAACCCACCGCAGCACCGCTCGCCGTCAAAGCGGCCAGGTAGCGCTTTTCCAGTTTGGCGACGATCTCGCCGGGGCCGGCACCCGGATGCGCGCGTCGCAGCCGGGCCACATAGGCTTCCGCAGCCGGCCCTTGTAGCCGCGAGCTACGTTCGATGACCTGCGCCAATGCCCGCGCGGACGCTTTGGGCCGACCGCCTGCGCTGGTCTCTAGCGGTCGTGGTCCACTCCATGACCTATCTCGAGACCCTTTCCATTGGGCGCACATATTGCCTCTCCTGTTAATTGCTTCCCTCCAGGCTAACCTCCGCTCGGCGAATCGCAGCCAGAGCCGAAAACCTGCCCCTTGATCGACCTTGCATAGGCTCCGTGGCTGGCGAGTTAATTGCGCCGCCCGGGATAATGCCCCAGTGGTGGGCACTCGCCGGCATGTGGGTGGACCACCCGCAGGCGGCGGGTAAACCGGTCGACCAGACAAGCCAGATAGGGCTGGACGCCATCGTCGGGAGCTGAAACGAGGTGGGCAGATGAGCACGGCGACGCCCCCGTCCCCATCGAGCTCTGCCAACCCCTGGAACGCGCTGTGGGCGATGATGATCGGCTTCTTCATGATCATGGTCGATTCGACCATCGTCGCGGTCGCCAATCCGACCATCATGGCCGACTTACATATCGGGTACGACGCCGTGGTCTGGGTGACCAGCGCCTACCTGCTGGGATACGCCGTGGTGCTGTTGGTGGCCGGCCGACTCGGTGACCGGTTCGGTCCGAAGAATCTCTACCTCATCGGTCTGGTCGTATTCATGCTCGCCTCGATGTGGTGCGGGCTGTCGGGCAGCGCGGCCATGCTGATCGCGGCTCGAGTCGTGCAAGGTGTCGGCGCCGGGGTGCTCACGCCGCAGACGTTGTCGACGATCACCCAGATCTTCCCGCCGCATCGGCGCGGTGCCGCGATGAGCGTGTGGGGGGCTACCGCCGGGGTGGCCAGCCTGGCGGGGCCGCTGGCCGGGGGCGCGCTGGTCGACGGGCTGGGTTGGCAATGGATCTTCTTCATCAACATTCCCATCGGCATCGTCGGGTTGGCGTTGGCGGTTTGGCTGGTCCCAGTGCTGCCCACCCAGG
>JBEKNM010000178.1:0-8272 GCA_049522835.1 Mycobacterium sp. | reverse complement strand
CAACTAGGGCTCTATTATTCGATCCGGACGGTAGCCACGGTAGGGGAGAGGACACGACTGATGGCGAAACCACCGCTATCGATGAAGCCCACCGGCTGGTTCCAAGTCGCCTGGTCCACCGAGATCGGCGTCGGCGAGGTCCACCGCATGACCTACTTCGGCCAGGAGATGGTGGCCTGGCGGGCGCAGTCCGGTCGGCTGACCGTCATGGATGCCTACTGCGAACACTTGGGCGCACATCTGGGGTTCGGCGGTCACGTCGAAGGCGAGGTCATCGAGTGCGCCTTCCACGGCTGGCAGTGGAGCCACGAAGGCCGCAACGTCTGTATCCCGTACGAGAACCGCCCCAATCGAGGACGTCGCATGCGCACCTATCCGGTCGTGGAGCGCAACGAATCGGTGTACATCTGGCACGACGTTGAAGGTCGAGCGCCCTTCTTCGACGTGCCCGACGTGTTCGCGGGTTTCGACGACGGCAGCAGTCTGGCCGACTACTACCCGGTCGCCACCCTCTATCGGAAGAAGCTGGAACTGCACCCGCAGTACGTGCTCGAAAATGGTGTCGACTTCGCCCATTTCAAGTTCGTGCACAAGACACCGATCGTGCCTGTGTTCACCCGGCACGACTTCGACGAACCGGTGTCCTACGTCGACTTCACCATCACCTTCGAAGGCGACGACGGGCAGTCCATCGAGGACATCAAGAGCGGTGTCGAGGCGATCAACGGCGGACTGGGCGTCGCAGTGACCAAGAGTTGGGGCATGGTCGACAACCGGACGATCTCGGCCGTGACCCCCGTCGACGACAACACATCCGATGTTCGCTTCAGCGTGTACATCGGGCGAACAGCCCGCTCCGATCCGGCGAAGGCCGAGCAGAAGGCCCAGGAGTTCGCGCAAGAGGTCATTCGTCAGTTCGCGCGAGACATTCACATTTGGCAACACCAGCGCTACTCAGATCCGCCCGCATTGTCCAGCAGCGAGTTCGAGGGCTTTACTGCTATCCGCAACTGGGCCAAGCAGTTCTATCCGGACGGCCGTGGCGGCAGCGCCGCTGAGCTTCAGGCCGCCGCGACCAATACTCAGTGAAGGAAGGCAGGCTCGATATGAACGCACCGATCCGGGTATTTCAGGTCGCGACCGGCAACGTCGGCACCGAGATGATCAAGCGCATCGGTAACCAACCGGATCTCGAGCTGATCGGATTGCACTGCTACACATCGGAAAAGATCGGGCGTGATGCCGGTGAGATCGCCGGTCTGGCCCCCATCGGGGTGACCGCCACCGGTTCGGTCGATGACATCATCGCCGCCAAGCCCGATGTCCTGACCTTTCACGGGGTGTTCCCCGACGAGGACCTATACGTGAAAGTCCTTGAGGCCGGGATCAACATCGTCACCACGGCGGACTGGATCACTGGTTGGCACCGCGACAAGAATCATCCGCATCCGTCGGGCAAGCCGGTGACCCAGCTCCTGCAGGAGGCCTGCCAGAAGGGCGGGTCGACCTTCTACGGCACGGGGATGAACCCGGGCGTCAACCAGATCCTCGGAGTGGTGTGCTCCTCCGATGTTGCCGAGATCGAGAACATCACGACCCTCGAATCCGTCGACGTGTCATGCCACCACTCGAAGGACACCTGGATCGAGGTCGGCTACGGGATGCCGGTCGATGACCCGAGCATTCCGGGCAAGCTGGAGAAGTACACCCGGGTCTTCGCCGACAGCGTGCTGATGATGGCGGACTGCTTCGACCTGGAACTCGACGAGGTGAAGTTCACCTACGAACTCGGCGCGTGTACCAAGGACGTCGACCTGGGTTGGTACAAGATGCCGAAGGGCTCGCTCGGCGGCAACTACATCAAGTACCAGGGCATGGTCGACGGCGTGCCAAGAGTCGAGACGCATCTGGAGTGGCAGATGACGCCGCACACCGATCCGAGCTGGGACATCAAGGGCTGCTACATCACTCAGATAAAGGGCGACCCTTGCATCTACAACAAGCACATGATCTTCCCCAAACCCGGCGTCGACCTGTCCAACCCCGACAACTTCGCCTCCATCGGCATGACTGTGACCGGAATGCCGGCGCTGAACGCGATCAAATCCGTCGTCGCGGCCCCACCGGGACTGCTGACCAGTGCGGACTTACCCCTGCGGGGATTCGCCGGACGGTTCAAGCTCTAGGAGCCGTTCACTCGCTTGGGGACTCGATGACGGCTTGAATGGCTCGACCGTAGACGGACACGACGGCGGCGCGTTCGTAGTCGTCAAGGAGCGCATTGGAGATACTCAGCGACTGCAGCAAGCCGCCGACCTGTGCGGCGACGACATGGGCGCGCAGCTCCGGGTTGGGTCCGCGGAGGCGATCCTTGAGCCCGTCGATGAAGTAGCGATCAATGATTTCGAACAACCGGCTACGCACGGCGGGGCTATCCGAAGCGCGCACCAATGTGGCGTGAAGGTTGAGCATCCGGCTCGACGCCTGGTCGAGGAGATGATCGACCAGGCGCGTTCCCAGACTGTTTACCGGTCCGGAGAGAACATCGCGCCAGAACTCCTCGACGGGAAGCGCCCGGAGGAACAGATCTTCCTTCGAGCCGAAGTGGCGGATGACCAGGGCTGGATCAACGCCGGCGTCTTGGGCGATGGCCCGGACCGTCGTTGCAGAGTATCCGTCGCGCCAGAACCGTCGTGTCGCGCAGCGCAGGATGGAGTCCGCCGTCTTCGCGGCACGGACCGCTCGCGTTTGGGCGGCAGGCTGTTCGGCGCTCGCCTCACCCATAACGTTGCCTTTCTCGCGCCACCGCCATCTCCGTTGCAGTCAACACTGTTGACTGAAGTCGGTCAACAGTGTTGACTGCAATGCACGCTCAAATGCACTTGGCCGACAGGAGTTGACACGGTGACGCCGACAACCGATTTCGCGAAGCGGACATACAACGTCGTCGTGTGGGCGACGGGTCGCGTCGGACGACTCTCGATCAAGGCAGTCGCAGATCGACCCAACCTCAACCTGGTCGGGGTCTGGGTGCACTCGCCGTCAAAAGCCGGCCAGGATGCCGGAGCATTGGCGGGCATCGAACCTCTCGGGATCGTGGCGACCAACGATGAAGACGCGTTGCTGAGTTCGGACGTCGACTGCGTGATCTACACCGGCCCCGCCACCAGCCGCCCACGGGAAGCAATAGCCGATTTCTGCCGAATCCTGGCCGCCGGCAAGAACATCGTGACAACCTCGCTGCCCGGCTTGGTCTACCCGAGGGGATCGATGCGCGAGTCGGCGCTGACGCGGATCGTCGACGCCGCGCGCGAAGGCGGCGCCTCGATCTATTCGTCGGGCATCGAACCGGGGTTCGGGTGCGACTTGTTCGCGGCCGCGCTGAGCTCCATGTCCAACCGTGTGTACTCCATCCGCGGGCTGGAGATCACCGACTACTCACGCGACAACACTCTTTACGAGATGCGTGAACTGTTCGGCTTCGGCCAATCGCTGGACTATCAGGGCGGCATCATGCAGTCCGGTGTCATCAAATTCGGCTGGGGAGCCGCGGTGACGATGGTGGCCGAATCATTGGGCGTCGAGTTGGATGAGATTCGCGAATCATGCGAGTACGCGCCGTCGCCACGACGACTCGAAACATTGTCCGGCATAATCGAACCCGGCGCGGTCGGTGCCGTGTGGTTCCGCTGCATCGGCGTCGTGGACGGTCAGGAAGTCATCACAATCGAACACGTCGACAGGATGGCCGAAGACGTGGCACCAGACTGGCCGAAGAGTCGCGCGGGCGGCATCGACGGCGTCTGGCGGGTGATGATCGAGGGGGAGCCGAGTTTCGACGCCGAGTTCGAGGTCGGCTTCAACGCCGACGAGGATTCCACCGATCACGGTCTGCTCGCCACCGGGATGCGCGCAATCAACGCCATTCCGTGGGTGTGCGCGGCTGCGCCGGGTTTGGTTGACGCGCTGCACATGCCGATCACCTCGGCCATCGGTTCACTGCGCCCGCACCGCGAAGGCCTGCAAGCCATCGGCTGATCCGGCTCACTGTCAGAAAGGCAAGGTCCACTGTGACACGTCGAGTCATCCAGTTCTCGACCGGCAACGTCGGGCTACATGCCCTTCGCACCATCATCGATCGGCCGGATCTCGAACTCATCGGCGTGCATGCCTCGAGTCCCGACAAAATCGGCCGGGATGCAGCGGAATTGGCGGGACGGCAGAATCCGACCGGAGTTATTGCCACCGATGACGTCGACGCGCTCATCGCTCTGGGGGCCGACTGCGTCGTGTACACGTCACAGGCAGAGACCAGGCCGAAGGAGGCGCTCGATGAAATGACTCGGTTCCTGCGTGCGGGCATCAATATCGTTGGGACGTCAATGGTGTGGCTGGTGGCGCCGAGGCAGGCGGGCAGCTGGTTGCGGAAGCCGCTGGAGCAGGCGTGTGCCGACGGGGCAAGCACGTTGTACATCAACGGCCTCGACCCCGGATTTTCCGGCGACACCCTGGTGCACACGGCGCTGAGCCTGGCTACCCACGCGACATCGATCACGGTGCAGGAGATCTGCGACTACGCCTCGTACGACGATGCCGAGTTCACCGGTGTCACTTTCGGTTTCGGAACTTTGCCCGAGCACACCCCGATCTTGTTCGAGCCCGGGATCCTCGAGTCGATGTGGGGCGGCCCGATCCGCAGTCTGGCCGAAGATATCGGAATCACCCTCGATTCGGTTCGCGAGCGCTACGAGAAGTGGGTCACTCCGCTACCCATCGAGTGCACGATGATGAATGTCGAGCCCGGATGCGTGGCCGCGATGCGCTTCGCCGTGGAAGGAGTGCGGGGCGACGATGCGGTGATCACGATGGAACATGTCAACCGGCTCACCGAGGCGGCCGCTCCGGATTGGCAGTTCCCGCCGGACGGCCGACCGGGAGTTCACCGCGTGGTCGTCGAGGGAAGTCCCGGTGTCGAGATCAACACTCATGTCGGCGGATCGGGCATCGACCACAACGATGGTGGGGTTATCGCCACCGCCGCGCGCGCAATCAACATGATCGACGCGGTGTGCCGTGCCCCGGCCGGGATAATGGCGGCCCGCGACATCAGGCCAACCGACCATCTACCCGGCGTGCTGTGGTGAGCTGACCGTCAATCCGGCAGGTCGGTCGACAGAAAAGTCACCGGAAGGCCCAGCACGCGGAGGTCGATCTCGTCGAGGCTGTGCGTGCCCACCTCGCGATGTTGGCGGTATTGCGTTGTGGCGCCGTATCTTCGCGCCACGTCCTCGGCGGCCGAAGCCTCGGGCACCCTGATCGCCACCGAGTACACACCGTGGCCGGCGTTGCGCAGGAACTCTGCGACCGAGCTGCTGTCTCCATTGCCACCCGGCACAGGTGTGACAAGCTCCAATCCGCCAGTCCAGTCCAACATCACGCGCAGGCCCACGTCTTCGAGGACGAAATTCGCGAACGTGAAACCGAGTTCGGTGAAGAAGTCGGCGGCGGCGTCTATCCGGTCCGGGTCGACGGCGTACACGACGTGGTGGACGCGCGGGGCAGCGGACCCGTCGTTGGTGGTTGCCACATCACGACGTTACATCGCGAACGGCTACCTGTGACCGCCGCTTTCGCCGCCTCCGGAACTCGCGCCGCCGCCGGCCTCGCTGGGGTCGTGCCCGCCACCAGGTTTGCCAAATCCGCCACCGCCGCCCGGGTTGGGCTCCGGGTCGTGCCTCGGTGGTTCCCCGCCGCCCGGGTTCCCGGGAGCCGGTGGACGTTCAGGGCCTGGTTCATGCACCGGGGGGTGCGCTCGAGGCGGCGGCACAGGTGTCGAGCCTGTGCCGCGTTGTGGCCGGGGCTGGCTGCTGTTGATGGTGTTTCTGATACTAGGTGGTACTCGGTTGTATGCGTATTGGTGAGGCTGCCGACTATCTGGGGATGTCAGTGGTGGGGGTGCGTAAGGCTTCTCGGGAGGGGCGGTTGCCGTTTCGGCGGTCGGGGTCGGGGCAGCGGTTGTTCGAGCAGGCGGATTTGGATACGTATCTGGGGCGGCCAGTCGCGGTCGGCGGCGGTGTCAAGCGGGTAGAGGCATTGTATTGCCGGGTGTCGGGGTCCACAGGTCAGGAATGGTCGCTGGCCAATCAGGAGCAAACGTTGCGGGATACCGCCAGTGGCACGGTGTTTCGGGTGTATCGAGATCGCGGCTCTGGGTTGCGGGAATCGCGGCGGGGTTTGGATCGGCTGCTCGATGATGCGAAGGCGGGGCGGTTCACGGTGGTGCGGGTTGTGTGGCGGGATCGGCTGGCGCGGTTCGGGGTGGCGTGGATCGCGCGGTACTTGTCAGTGTGCGGGGTTAGCGTCGAGGCGTTGCACGAGCGCGGGGACAAATCGCTGTTGGAGGAATTGATGGACGACTTCATGGCGCTGCTGGCGTCGTTCTCGGGCCGGTTCTACCAGCTGCGGTCCAAGGAAAATCAGCGGCGGTTGCTCGATGCAGCCGGGGAACGGTTATCGCGGTGAGCTGCCCGCCGCAGCTGCTGGTGATTCAGTCGGCGGTTGCGCTGCGGGTCGGCGCGGCGGTGCATGAAGCCTGCGGTGAGGCTGTGGACGTGGCACCGATGATCGGGTGGCTGCTAGACCTGGTAGCCCAGCTTGCCAAGGACCTGATGGAGCAGTGTTGGCAGCCGGTCACGTTCGCAGCATTGCATGCCGGTGTCGACGGGTTGGGCCGCAAACTGCCCTCAACAGCGGCGGTGGTCGCGGCCCGGTTGGGCTGGACCCCGGCGCCACCGGCGGGGGTGTATGTGCCGTCGCGGGTGGTTCGTCTGGCCCAGGCCACGGTGGTGCCGATCTTGAAAACTATGGCTTACCGTGACCGGTTGATTCCCGCTGTTGTCCAGGCCCTGGATGATCGGGGCCGTCTGGACCGTGACCGGCTCACCTGCGAGCAGACGCGTTACATCAATCGGGCGTTCCTGCGCAACCTGACACGCCAGCTCCGCCACATCGACGCCGGCCAGATTCGCTGTATCACACAGATTCAGGGTGCGCCCTCGGTGTCGCGGATCGCCCGCCTCGGCGCCGCCGACCCCCAACTCGTCGAGTTGGCCGATAGCGGCCCGGACGGGGTGTGGCTACGGATCAAACTTCCTACGGTTGCTCTACCGGCCACCCGCGCGGATTGGTGCTGGTACCGGCTGTGGTGCCCAGTCCCGTCGCACCTCAAGGGCCGCGACATCGTGTGCTGGCATCTGCCTACACTGTGCTGGCATCGCGGGTCGCCCCTGGCACGGTTCACCATCAGCGAGACAGTGCCCGCACCGGTGACCGCGGCCGCGACCGCCGCGTTGGGGATCGACTGGTCCCCGGCCAGCCTGGGGGCGGCCACCATGGTCGCCGCCCACGATGGCCAGCTGGTCACCGATGCCCGCACCCACGTCTACGACGACCGAGGCCTGGGTGTGCGGTTGGCCCGGCTGCAAACCGAGGGCCAGTATCTGACGGGCAAGATCGCCCGGCTCGCCCGCCTGGGCGCCACCGCACCCGAACCTACACAGGCAGCGCTCGCCGGGAAAATCGCTGTGCTAAAAGACAATAGGCGGGCCCTGGGGGTCAAGCGACAGCAGATCAACCGGGACATGGCTTTTGACTTCGCCCAGACCATGACCACCATGGCCGCCGGGTCCGGCGCTGGGGTGATCGCTGTAGAAGATCTGCGCAGCCTGGAACCGACCAACCATGGCCGGGTTAACAACAACAGGTCCGCCCAGTCAGCGCGCCGCCGCGCCTACCAGGCACTAGAACGCACCGCCGCACGCGCCGGCCTGGAAGTCGTGATGTGCCCACCACGTGGAACCTCGGCCCGCTGCCCGGGCTGCGATCAAGAATTAGCCCGCCCGGGCGGCTACCACAGTGCCAGCTGCCAGCAGTGCGGCATAAACCGGGCCGATCGGGATCAAATCGCCGGACAGAACATCGCCAAACGTGTCCTGTTAGCCAAAACGAAAGTCAAACGCCCCAAAGGCAAACCTAAACGCGTCACCACAGCCGAGCATCAGCCGGTGCGCAAAACCCGGCGTAAAACCACGGCAACACCCAAACAGCGACGGCACAAACGTGTCCGCCACACCACAACCCCACCAGCCCCAACGGCAACCAACAGGCCCCAACCGACCACTCCTGCACGCACAGCGTCCGTGTGGGACAGAGACCAGCCCACCACGCCCATGGAAAGCACCTCTGCACAACCGATCCCCGATACCCGCGACAC
>JBEKNM010000177.1:0-8296 GCA_049522835.1 Mycobacterium sp. | reverse complement strand
AAGAGGTCACCTCATTCCGCACGATGATCCATCCGGACGATCGAGCCAGCGCCTCGCTGGCCGCCGCAGCTGAGGACGCAGTCCACCACCTTCGCGAGCTCGTCGCCTACCTGGAGTGCGGCGAGACGTGACATCGCCCGGACGGCGCGTTCAACCCTGCGGCCCGCCGGCAAGGTAGAGCACCTGGCCGGACAAGAAGCCCGCGCCCTCGCTGACGAGGAACGACACCGCGTGGGCGACATCGGCTGGCGTACCAGTGCGACCCACGGCGATTTGCGGCGCCGCGGTCGCTTTGAAATCCTCGAATGTCATACCCAAGCGTTCGGCGGTTGCCGCCGTCATGTCAGTCTCGATGAATCCGGGAGCAATCGCGTTCGACGAGGAGATGTTCGATGCTTTGGTGGCAGCGGCCGAGGCGGCTCGGGACAACACCGCGCTGGCGGCAGTCGTGCTGTCCGGTAATGGGCAGTCATTCTGCGCGGGCCTGGATCCCAAGCGGCGCAAGCCGTCCGCTCATCGCCAGCCGTAGTCATCACCACCGCATCGCTTATCGCTGCGTGGGCTCGCCGCAACCACTAACCATCCGATGCTGCACCGCGCATTTCACCACCCAAAGAGCAGTGGCATATGACCGACCATCCGGTAGTCGTTACCGGAGGTGGCCCATCCGGGCTGATGCTCGCTGGCGAATTGGCGCTGGCGGGAATCGACGTGGCGATCCTCGAGCGCCGCAGCAACACCGATGAGCTAGTCGGCTCACGTGCCGGAGGGATGACCTCCCGCACGCTGGAGATCCTCGATTCGCGCGGCATCGCCTGCCGATTCCTCTGCCAAGGATGGACAGGACAAATCGGGCACTATTCTGGGATCCCGCTCCCCATCGGCGACCTTGCCCACTCGGCATAACTACGGGCTGGGGCTCCCGCAGTACCGCATCGAGCGCACCCTGGCCGGCTGGGCAAGTGAACTCGGAACGAAAACCCATCTCGGCTGCGAGGTAACGGGTTTCACGCAAGACGACAGCGGCGTGGATGTCAAACTGTCGGATGGCGCAACGCTGCGAACGCAGTACCTCGTCGGCCCCATTCTTGCGGCATGGACTCTTCTCTGCACGAGTACAAGCTACGACAGCGCTAGAGTTCACTGGCCTTCAACCCGGCCAGCCCGGTGAGCGGTTCGTGCAGGTCGGCGAGTACACGCGCACCGTTGGAGCCCTTCGCTGACTCAGAGATCGGAACCACGTGGATTCGCCCAGCCAGGTCGGTGACGTACGCGACGCCGGCCTCGCCGTCCAAGGCCAAGCCGATGTCTTCGCGAAACCCGCCAGCGAGGATCTCCGGCGGGCGACCACTGGCCCCTGCAGCGGGGAGAGGCGCGCGGTTCAGCGTGTTGCCAGTCGGTGGGTCGCCGCGGTCGGTCCAATACAGCCACTCGCCCTTGATTTCTAGGTCGATCGGCTCGGGCAGGGGCCATCGGAGGGCACAAGTAATTCATAGATCCGACACAGCGGTTCCTTAGGGCGCTGCGGAACGCTGTCGATGAGGGTACAGATGGCTTTGAGGGGTAACGCTTGCCGGCAATCCCGGCGGGTTAGGGGGGAAGTTGAGCCACGAGACCGCCGCGGCCCCGCGGCCCGAATCTTTTAGACCGATCGCCGTTGTCGAAGGACTCACCGATGTCCTCGTCGAGGGTGCTGCCGATGGTCTGACCAAGCCACGGTTGCGCGGTTGGATCCACCTCTACTGCGCCGTCGCGGCCGTAATCGCGGGTACGGCACTGGTGGCGGTGTCGTGGGCGGAGGCATCCAAGCGTGCCGGGCACTCGACGCTGACATACGCCCTGGCGGTCGTGGCGATGTTCGCCGTGAGCGCCGTTTACCACCGCGTCGACTGGAAGTCGGCGACCGCCAGGAAATGGATGAGGCGGCTCGACCACTCGATGATCTTCGTGCTCATCGCCGGCAGCTATACACCGTTCGCCAGGCTGGCCATGCCGCGCCCGACCGGGTATGTGGTGCTGGCGATCGTGTGGGGCGGCGCGCTGGCCGGAATCGCGCTGACGCTGTTCTGGCCGACGGCGCCGCGCTGGGCGGGCGTGCCGTTATATCTGCTGCTGGGCTGGGTGGCGGTCTGGTTCGCCAGGACCATCGTGCACGACGCCGGGTGGGCCGCGACGGTGCTGCTGGCCGTCGGCGGCGCGCTGTACAGCATCGGTGCGGTGTTCTATGGACTGCGCTGGCCCGACCCGTGGCCGACGACCTTCGGCTATCACGAGATCTTCCATGCCTGCACCGCGGTCGCCGCGCTCTGCCACTACATCGCCATCTGGTTCGTGGTCTTCTAGAGCTAACTGGCCGGAAAACCCCCGAACTCCGGACCTCTGGCGCCTGGGATCAGTGCGATCGCTCCAGCTCAATGGCTGCATACCGCAACCAGGACGTCTGGCGCCGGGACCGCCGGCGGCGGTTTCCGGGATTACCTGACGGTTAGATCGACGCTACCGTTCCGTGGGGAAGGTGCGTACGGCTTTCGGTCGCTCGACCACGCAGGTCGATGGACGCGCGAGTGTGGCAGGAGACGAGGATTGATCAGATATGAGCCAGATATCCTCGCTTGTGGGCTCGACGTTATTTTTTGTGGTCTCAATCCGGCATCCAGTGCCGCTGCCGACGGTTATAACTTCTCGAGCCGAACCAATCGCTTCTGGCCCGTGCTGCATCTCGCCGGTTTCACTGATGTGCGCCTGCAGCCACAAGACCAGCGTCGTTTGCTCGAATATGGCTGCGGCATCACCGCGGTGGTCCGTCGGCCGACTAAGCGGGCCGATGAGATCGTGCCGGAAGAATTCAGGCAAGCCCGCCCCGAGTTCGAAGCGAAGATGCGGCGTTATGCACCACGTGCGATCGCCTTTCTCGGCAAGCGCGCCTTGTCGGTCATGACCGGCCGCTCAGATGTCGGCTGGGGCCGGTACCCGCCCGGGTTTGCTGAGACAATGGCTTGGGTTCTTCCCAACCCGAGTGGCCTCAACAGGGGCTTCGCACTTGATGCTCTCGTGGGTGCGTACACCGAACTTCGGATTGCGCTGACGCAGCCGATCCAAACTGCCGGAGATTAGCTCATGGCTCTACCGTTTTCAATGAATGCGAGGCTCGCTTTTCGCTCGATAGTTGTGGACGCAGATGCATGAATGATGTTGCTAATGCCATCATGGACCGTGGTCCGCTCGCGCGACCTCCGCGCCGAAAAGTCGTGATGACACACGACTACGTCTGCCTCGAGATCCGCTCAGCGGCGTTTACGCTCGCCGGCCGCCTTCAACCTTGACGTGGTCGCAATGCGGAATTAGCGGGCGCTGCCGGTCGGAACACAGGCGCGTCACATCTTGTTGTCTGGCGGGACAAGGGCAAACGGCGCCGATGCAATCACCATTCCGTCAAGTAGCACATCCACTGCGTATGTCCCGAAGGCTGGGATGGTCATGTCGAGATACGAGGCGAACTGTGCAGGCATAAGGCCGGACGCATGATGAGGAAACGGACTTGGCTGGCCCGCCTCGATGGTGACGGGGTACGAGCCGACGAGGCTAGGTTGTTCTGAGTTGTCGTTGAAGGCGCGCACCGCGTATGTAATCCGAAATTTTCTGTCGGTGTCTTCAGAGCGCCAGTGTATTCGTCCTACGATCCAAAGCCTCCAGTACGCCGGGAGTTTACCTTCTGCAGCGTAAAGATCATGGAATCCCAGCTCGGTAACATTGAGCGTGTTTCCACCAGGGAAAGCCGGTTCGAGGTACCTGGCTAAAAACACGAATTCAACACGTGGATCTTTCGGCTGAATGGTCACGCGGACAGGTTACTTTGGATCAACTCGCGAGGCGGGAGAGGCCCTTTCCGCGCGACGTTCGCCGCTGTCAGCGCCTGGACGAAGTCAATCTCGGAACCAGAGATCACCGCCACGCTTTTCACAGCCTTGTCGCAGACACCGCACTATTCAAGCCGGTTCAGGCTGCTACTCCCCCGGTAACAAACTCGCACCTTCCTGAGCGCCCACCAAATGTCACCGTGACGGAAGGCGGTGACCATGCACGCGACCATGGCCGCGCTCAGGCGGAACTTCTGGTTGATTCGTCTGGGTGGCTACTACACGCTCACGCTGGGCTTCGAAGGCAACATCGGCGCCGAGATCCCGTGCATCACCATCAACGGGCTCAGCGTGACAGAATCTGCGGTGCTGAGCCCGATCGAAATAGGACCAACACGGATACGTTAGCCAGCCCGTTTCGGTGTATCGCGACGATCAACGGTCCCCGTGCAGCCGAACTGGCCGCAGAAACGGCCGTTGGGACCTTGGGCGGTTGTTAGCGGGTGGTGTAGCCGCCGTTGGGGAAGAGCGACGCACTGCACCGCGCCGAGCGTCACGAGTTGTTCGGCGAGCCGATGCGCGGACGTTTTAGCTAGCCCGCTTGCGCGAGCCAGCGCGGTCAGTCCGAGACCCTCATCGGCGTGAGCAAGAGCATCCAAGATGGCGAATGCCCCATCACGAACTCCCCGCCCTGCAGCGGTTGGCGGTATCACTGCTCCCCACCGTTCTGGCTTGGCGTTGAGTCGGCGGTCGCCGTGTGCCCGGCGCGACGTCACCAGGCGAGGATGGTGAGGTCAGGATCGTCGGGGTCGACGTCGTGGTCGACCCTCTGCGTCGGCAATTCGTGCGCGTGCTCGTCGCTGCACAGTGCGGGAGTGGGTGGGTGGATTAACCGGAGGTGGCAGCGCGAATCACCCTGCGCAATGGTCGCGTCGCCGGCGGCACCGTCTTGGTGTGGCACAGAATCCTTCATCGCGACTCCGCTCTAGGTATTGCTCGTAGCCTTGGCCCTCCGAGGCCAGCGTGCACGCGTAGTCGACTACCTGATCTTCGACGGCGAGTTACTCGTCCTAAGCGGTGCATGAGGTTTGCTGTGTGAGCGCGACAGTCTCGAACGGGCGGGTTATAGCCAGTCAATCCCGCGAGACCAGACCATTGCGGCGGAACTTCTCGGGCTTTCCCGGATTTTGTCCGGCACTCTCGCGTCCGTGGATGGCTGACGGCTTTTTAAAGCAGGTGACAAATCGGTCGTGTTGCGGCACGGGAGCGCTCCAGAGAGGTGGGGCTAGCGCCCCCGGCGGGCAGTCTCTTCCAGCAGATCGGCGGCGCTGGCAACGCTCTCGGCGGGTTTGGTCATCTGGGTGGCCACCTTGCGGGCTCGAGCGGCGTATTCCGGAGCGAGAATCATGCGCAGGTCCGCGGTCAGCGATTCCGCCGTAGTGGTTGAAAACTCTCGGCCGAAGCCGACTTTCAGCCGTTCGACGACAGCTGCCCAGATCGGCTGATCAGCGACCGGGAGCCAGAGGATCAATGTGGGGATTCCGGCCCGCATGCCTGCGGCCGTGGTACCCGCGCCACCATGGTGGACAACTGCGCGGCAAGCCGGAAAGACGGCCGCGTGTTTCACCTCGCGCACAACCTTGACGTGGCCGGAGTCCGGAATACGGCTGAAGTCACTCAACCCAGAACAAATCAACGCCCGCTCACCCAACTGCGCGCAGGCCGCGCTGATCGTGGCGACGGTGACATCGGTTTCGACCCGCATGGCGCTGCCAAAGCCGAAGTAGATCGGCGCCGTTCCCGCGGCAATCCACGACAAGACTTCGTCGTCGGCATTCGTCGGCAACTCCAGCGTCAGCGCGCCGACGAAGGGCCGGACGGGGCGAAGCTCACCGTGTTCCGCCGATTCGGCTGCCAGTCCGGGAAAGCACAGCTGTTCGTAGGCCTGGATCTCCAGCGATGTCGAGGCCCCAGTTGCCTCCGACAAGCCCAGCTCACGGCGTTGAGCATCTTCAGTCTCCTTCGCCATCTGCTCGATCAAGCGCCCCAGGGCGCCCGGGTGCCAATGCTGGTTCGGGAAAAAGTCCAGCACAGCCAGCGGAATGCCGCGGTACTCCGCGACGTTGGCGGCAAAACGCTGCTCAGGCAGTCCGGTCAGTACCAGGTCGGCCCCATCTGCCAGCGCCGTCAGCGTCGTCCTCCACTCGGCCCACAACCGGGTGAGATGGTCCATACCTTCCACCATCACGCTAATCGGATTCTGCATCTTCCTATTGCGAACATGTTCCTCGTCGAGCAGCCTCGACGAATCCGGCCCGAACGCGACCCCGGCAAGCCCCGCCGATTCCACGAACCCAAGCATGTTGGGCGCGACCGCCATGCACACGTCGTGACCTCGGCGCAGCAGCTCCTTACCGACGGCGGCGAAAGGCTCGACGTCGCCACGACTTCCATAGCCTGCCAGCACAAATTTCATCGGCGGAAACCTAACTCGCCATGCCTACCCGCCCACCCCGCCAACTGCTCTGTGAGCGGAGGAAGTGTCTGACTCTGGATACCCAGATAGCAGGATAGAAACGGGCCTGCTTGTGTTGCGGAGAGCACACCGCTGCTGGACCGAGGCAACCTCATTCAGCTGTCGTAGTCCATGTCACGCTTCCTGGACCTCTCCGCATCCGGTCTATGCGCTGGCGTCCGGCTGCGTCAAGCCGGCCAGCGCGATGCAAACACATGTGCCACCCATTGAGGCCAGTCGGGTGCGCCTACGAGGTGGCCGCCGCTCATTTCGGCAATGATTCGATGACCCTCGAGCGCACTATTGTCGTACACGTTAGCAGAGTCACAGCCGGTGATCGCTGTGGCGACGAGCGGCCAAAGGCGTTGGTAACGCTCACGAATTGCGCTCGGGTACGTCGTGTCCGCCGGCCTTCACTCGGCGCGACGCGTCTAACCCGACGCCACCACTGACGCGGAGTTCCAGGGCGCCAACCGTCCGGATGAGCCGTTCGCTTCGGGAAGATCATCGCTGACATCCCAAGTGGCCGAGAGCCGTCCGACTCCCAGCGCAATCGCACAGTTCAGGCCGAGCTCCACAAGCTCGTCCTCGCTGAAGTGCTCGCGTAACTCGTCGTAAACCGCATCGTCGATGGCGAGATGGTTGGTCGCGAACAGCTCGGCAAAACGCAGGGCAGACCGCTCAGCGGCCGAGAGGTTTTCCGCGTCAGCGGGCCGCTCCAGCGAGCAGACCGCATCCTCGTCAAGACCGTCGTCGATGGCGCTTTGATAACGCACCGCGATGCAACTTCGGCATTGGTTGAAAAACGCGATGCGCAGCCGTACCAGTTCGAGAAGTCGGGGCGACAGGGTCCCGTTCGCGCGCAGCGCGGCATTCAAACCGCCGAGCGCTTCGGCCACTGCCGGAAGACGACCAATAATGGAGGCAACGCCGAGATTGATCCGATCTCCTTGACCGAGGTCTTGTGTCGGCACCGCGGCGAAGGCAGTCGAAGGCGCGATTCGGGTCAATTCATCCTCTGCTGTATACGGAACGACCTGTCGGGGTCCCTGAAGTATCGCCATCCCGGTCATACCTGGCAATCGTCATGGCGCCATCGATGATCGCCCGACACCTCCTTGTCCGTTCCGGCAAAAGTCGGCCTTGGGGAAACCGATCGGGCAAGCGCCACTCCCCTGTGCCGGAAAACTCCCGGTCGATGGTTTCGTCACAGTGACGTTTTGCCGACGTACGCGCACCTGCCCGCATAGGTGCGAAATGCGTTGCACTAGCAACCTATTGGCCACAGCGACGAGTCACACAACGCCGTTATCTCAGCTGTAGAGAAGGCCGAGCGCGCGGGTTTGGCCACCGCCATCGGTACCGTCCCGGGCCACCTATCACAGGCTCCGGTGGCGCGCGAATTCGCGATCAGCCCGTAAAGAAAGCGTCAACGACAAAGCCTCTGTCACACGTCCACGCTTAACTTCATTCTGGATCCTCAGGTACCTGGTCGAGGCCGTGCTCTTTGCGGGGAGGTTCTAGTTGAGTACTCCATCCGCGGGGATTGCGTTCCTCGCTTTGTTGGTGGCGGCGCTGGTGCTTGTGCATGTACCGCTGGGTGACTACATGTACCGGGTCTACAACTCGCCAAGGGACTGGCGAGTCGAGCGGGCCATCTACCGAATGATCGGCGCCGACCCTAAAAGCCAGCAGACGTGGGACGCATACGCCCGCAGCATTCTGGCCTTCTCGGTAGTCAGCGTCTTGTTCCTGTTCTTTCTGCAGCTGCTGCAGGGCAAGTTGCCGCTACACCTGCATGACCCAGCGACAACGATGACACCCTCGCTGGCGTGGAACACCGCGGTCAGCTTTGTGAGCAACACCAGCTGGCAGTCATACGCCGGTGAGTCGACGCAAGGTCATCTGGTGCAGATGGCCGGCA
>JBEKNM010000176.1:0-8309 GCA_049522835.1 Mycobacterium sp. | reverse complement strand
GCTGGTGACGCAGGCCCGCGACTGGCAACATGGCGTGTTCATCGGCGCCACTCTGGGCTCCGAGCAGACCGCCGCCGCCGAGGGCAAGGTCGGCACCGTGCGGCGCGACCCGATGGCCATGCTTCCGTTCCTGGGCTACAACGTCGGCGACTACTTCCAGCACTGGATCGACCTGGGCAAGAACTCCGACGAGTCCAAGCTCCCGAAGGTGTTCTTCGTCAATTGGTTCCGCCGCGGCGACGACGGCCGCTTCCTGTGGCCTGGGTTCGGCGAGAACAGCCGGGTGCTGAAGTGGATCGTCGACCGCATCGAGCACAAGGCCGGTGGCCATGACACTCCGATCGGTGTGGTACCGACCGCCGAGGATCTGGACCTGGACGGACTCGACATCGGCAGTGACGACGTTGCACAGGCTTTGGCGGTCGACCCTGCCGAGTGGCGCAACGAACTGCCGTTGATCGAGGAGTGGTTCGAGTTCGTCGGCGAGAAACTGCCCACCGGCGTCAAGGACGAGTTCGAGGCGCTCAAGCAGCGGCTGGCTGAATCGAGCTAAGCGCGCGGGGTCTCGCGGCTAATCGTGTTCCGCCGCAAGGACTTCGGCAGGTAGACTGCGCCTGACCCGACGACCCCGGCCGAATCGCCGGGATTTGAGATGGCGCAGCGCTTCAGCGACAGACAACCGCAGCCGATGCACGAGTCCAGGTTGTCGCGAAGCGCCATCAGTCCGGCGATTTGATCGTCGAGGCGTGCCCGCCAGTCCTTCGACAAACGGGTCCAGTCCGCGCGGGTAGGGGTGCGCCCGTCCGGCAGGTTTGCCAGCGCGGCCGCGACCTCGTCCAGGGTCAAACCGACGTTGCGGGCGGCCCGGATGAACGCCAGCCGTCGCAGCATCTGTCGTTCGAACCGCCGCTGCCCCCCGGCCGTCCGAGTCGCCGTGATCAGGCCCTGGCTTTCGTAGAACCGGATCGCCGATGGCGCGAAGCCGCTGCGATCCGCTATCTCGCCGACGGTAAATAATTCCCGGGTGTTCATGCGACCTACTCAGTTTGAGGCTTGACTTAAAGTTTACTTCAACTATCAGTATGGTCGTATGACCCAATACGAGAACACTCACCCTGTCGCGATCGTCACCGGAGCATCACGCGGGTTCGGACGGGCGGTGGCTGCCGCTCTGCTCGACCGCGGCTGGACCGTCGTCGGCGACGCGCGCCGCGCGAAAGGACTGGAAACGACTGCTCGGGAGCTGAATTCGGCTCTGCTGATCGCCCTATCCGGCGACGTCACAGACGCGTCGCATCGCGACGCACTGGTCGCTGCCGCAGTCAACGCCGGGCCGCTTTGCCTGCTGGTGAACAACGCCAGCCGGCTTGGCCCCAGTCCGCAACCGGCGCTCTCCGACTACCCGGCAAGCGAGTTCTGGTCGGTCTACCAGACAAACGTGTTCGCCCCGCTCGCCCTGATCCAGACGGCGCTCCCGGCGCTTACCGATAGCGCGGGAGCGATCGTCAACCTCAGCTCCGACGCGGCGGTCGAGCCGTACCCAGGATGGGGTGGGTATGGCTCGTCGAAGGCCGCGCTCGACCAACTGTCGGCCGTCCTGGCAGCCGAGGCCTCCGCCCTGCCGGTGTACGTCTTCGACCCGGGCGACATGCGGACCGAGATGCACCAGGCCGCATTCCCCGGCGAGGACATCTCCGACCGCGCAGAGCCGGAGTCTGTCGTACCGGCATTGCTGCGACTCATCGACACCCGGCCGGCCTCCGGTCGGTACCGGGCAGCAGATTTGTTATCCGGAGCGCTGCCATGACTCTCGCGAACCGTCCGCACACGCGGTTCCACCGGGCGGCGGACTCCGACGCCACCGAGCCGCCGGAGGCGCATGGTGTGGCCCGGGATGCGATCAAATTGCTGGTCGCCCGCCCGGGCGGTATCAGCCACGTCCGATTCGCCGACCTCGGTGAATACCTGCGCCCGGGCGATCTGCTGGTGGTGAACAACTCCGCCACCATGCCCGCCGCGGTTGCCGGCCAACGTGCCGGGCAGCCGATCGCAATCCACTTCTCCGCGGCACGTGCTGAGAAGGTCTGGGTGGTTGAACTCCGACCGGCTGGCAATGCGAGCCGATACCTGACCGACATCCGGCCTGGCGAACGCATCGATATATCCGGCGGCGGCGCGCTCGTCATGGTGTCGTCCTATCCACAACCCGGTGTCCACGGCGGCCGGTTGTGGATGGCGCGCGTGATTGTCGAGGGTGACGTAGTCTCCTACCTCGCCCGGCACGGCCGGCCGATCCGCTATTCTTACGTGCCACGCCCGTGGCCGCTCAGCTACTACCAGACGGTCTTTGCGCGACACCCGGGTAGTGCTGAGATGCCAAGCGCGGCAAGGCCCTTCAGCGCCCAATTGGTGACCGCTCTGGTGGCTGACGGCATCGCGATCGCGCCGATCACACTGCACGCCGGGGTGTCCTCCGCGGAGATGGGTGAGCTTCCGGCAGCCGAGCTGTACGCCGTACCGCCCGCCACCGCGCGGCTGGTCAACCTCACACACACCGCCGGGGGCAGGGTGATCGCGGTCGGCACCACGGCGACCCGCGCGCTCGAGTCGGCAGCAGACGCCGACGGCGTGGTAGAGCAGGCCGCTGGCTGGACGGATCTGGTGCTCGGTCCCGACCGCCCGTGTCAGGTGGTCGACGGCCTGGTCACCGGGTGGCACGAGGCCGGTGCCTCGCACCTGTTGCTACTGGAAGCTGTCGCCGGCCCGGAACTGGTTGCCGCGGCGTACCGGGAGGCCGTCGAACACAGCTATCTCTGGCATGAATTCGGTGACAGTGCCCTGCTGCTGCCGGGCGGGTAGCCGACCAGCGTCCCGCATGACACCAGTCAAAGTTCCCGTCGTACAGTCGGCCCATGCAGATTCGCCCCTATATCGGCGCCAACAAACCTGCTGTCATCCTGTACCCGTCCGGGACCGTGGTCACCTTCGACGAGCTGGAAGCCCGCGCCAATAGGCTGGCGCACCGGTTCCGCCAGGCGGGTTTGCGCGAGGGTGACACCATCGCGATCCTGATGGAGAACAACGAGCACATCCACGCGGTCATGTGGGCGGCACGGCGCAGCGGCCTGTACTACGTGCCGATCAACACGCACCTGACCCCGGCCGAGGCCGCCTACATCATCGACAACAGCAGCGCCAAGGCGATTATCGCGTCTGCGGCGCTGCGCGAGACCTGCACCGACCTGGCTGGACACCTGCCGGGCGGGCTGCCGGACCTGCTTATGATTGCTAGTCCTGACCAGGAAGGCGACCTCCCGGGTTGGGCGCGCTACCCGGAATGCGTTGCGGATCAACCGGACACCCCGATCGACGACGAAATCGAGGGCGATCTGCTGCAGTACTCCTCGGGTACCACTGGTCGGCCCAAGGGGATCAAACGCGAGCTGCCGCACCTGCCACCGGACCAGGCGCCGGGCATGATGTCAGCCCTGGTCGGGTTTTGGATGGATCCCGACGCGGTGTATCTGAGCCCGGCGCCGCTCTATCACACCGCACCGTCGGTGTGGTCGATGAGTGTCCAGGCCGGCGGCATTACCACGGTAGTGATGGAGAAGTTCGATGCCGAGGGAGCGCTCGACGCCATCCAGCGCCATCGGGTAACTCACGGCCAGTTCGTCCCAGCCATGTTCGTTCGGATGCTGAAACTTGCCGAGGATATTCGTGATTCGTACGACCTGTCCAGCCTCAAACGGGTGATGCACGCCGCGGCGCCGTGTCCCGTAGAGATCAAGAAGCAGATGATGGACTGGTGGGGACCGGTCGTCGACGAGTACTACGCATCCTCGGAAGCGATCGGGTCGACGCTGATCACCGCCGAGGACTGGCTGGCGCATCCGGGTTCGGTCGGCAAACCCATGATGGGTGGTGTGCACATCCTCGGGCAGGACGGCAACGAGCAGCCGCCTAACCAGCCCGGCGAGATTTATTTCGAAGGCGGTTATTCCTTCGAGTACCTCAACGACCCAACCAAAACCGCTTCGTCGCGCGATAAGCATGGCTGGGCGACCGTTGGCGACGTCGGCTACCTCGACGACGAGGGCTACCTGTTCTTGACCGACCGGCGCCATCACATGATCATCTCCGGCGGGGTGAACGTCTACCCGCAAGAAGCGGAGAACCTTCTGGTGACTCACCCGAAGGTGATCGACGCAGCGGTGTTCGGGGTTCCCGACGACGAGATGGGGCAGCGCGTCATGGCGGCCGTACAGACCGTCGAGGAGGCCGATGCCACAGACGAGTTCGCCGATGAATTGGTGGCGTGGTTACGAGACCGGTTGTCGCACTTCAAGTGCCCACGGTCAATCGCGTTCGAGCAGCAGCTGCCACGCACCGACACCGGAAAGCTCTACAAGAACGGGCTGATCGAGAAGTATTCGGTGTGACACCCATGCTCAGGGTGGTCGACGTGTCGAGCGCGCCGGATTCCGGCCCCGATGATAGCCCGCCGGGTGTGATCGTCGCCGTCGGCTCGGGTGTTGATATCGCCAATTCGCAGGCCGGATTCTGGTTGGACACTGCGACTTTCACCCTGACCGAGGATCCTTGTGTTGACCGTAGAGTGATCACCGTCGACTCGGTCGCCGAGACTCTGGCAGAGCTGACCAAGCGCTGTCAACGGTGGCCGCATGCCAGTAGCGTGTGTGACGACGTGCTGCGGGCAGTGGATCCCGGCGGCCCAACGCAGGCCGCAGTGGTCACCGAGTCGTTGGCGTACTCGACCTTGCAGGCTGGGCCGGAGTTCGCGCGCTGGCTCGAGGAACGTGGCCCGGCCCGCATGCCTGACATCGCCGACCCGGTGCAGGCTCAGCGCGATGGCGACATTCTGCGCGTCACGTTCAATCGGCCCCAACGTCACAACGCGTTTTCCACCGATGCGCGTGCCGCACTGTTGGAGGCACTGGCCGTCGCACAACTGGACCCGTCGGTGACCGGGATGGTGTTGAGCGGCAACGGCCCATCGTTTTGCAGCGGCGGAGACCTCGCCGAATTCGGCACCTTCGCCGACCCGGCGAGTGCGCATCTGGCCCGCACCCGGCACAGCCCGGCCCTGGCGCTCGATGCGCTCACCGCCAGGCTTGGCCGGGCGTGCAGTGCCAGGGTGCACGGTCAAGTGATGGGTAGTGGGTTGGAGATGGCGGCGTTCTGTGGATGGGTTGAGGCTCAGTTGGATTCGGTGTTCGGACTACCGGAATTGGGTCTGGGGTTGATTCCCGGGGCGGGCGGTACGGTCAGCGTTACGCGTCGGATCGGCCGTTCGCGCACGGCCTATCTTGTGTTGTCCGGCTGCACGATCGACGCCGGTACCGCAGTGGCGTGGGGACTGGTGGACGTGACTTACGCTGGCGCGCAAAGCGTTGCTCAGTAGGTTGAAAATATGGTGCTGGTAGTCGAAGGGAGATTCGAGATGGCTACCGGCAAGACAAAGAGGTACAAGACGATAGCGATCACGTACACGACGGCCTGCACGATCGCACTGATGATGGCCCACTTCTTCGCGTTCTCGGATGCGGCCTGCGCCTCCGCATACCGCCCTTGACTCCACAACCCGGAGACCTTGGTGGAGTACACGATCGACACGATCCCAAGCGGGAGGCAACACAGGACCGTGGACAGAATCGCCCAGACGAGGTAGTTGTCAGGTTCCCGCTGGCCCTGCCAACCCGGTTGCTGGCCCTGCCAACCCGGTTGCTGGCCCTGCCAACCCGGTTGCTGGCCCGGCCAACCCGGCTGCGGGCCCGGCCAACCCGGCTGCTGGCTCTGCCAGTCTGGGGAACCTTCGTACGGCCCTGGGGGATAACTCATGGCAATTGCCTTCCTTTGGGTTCCCTGCGGTCCAAACAGGTTTGCTCCGCCCCGCTTTGCTGATGCCGAAGTCACGCAAATATACAGCACAGGCCAGCTTCAATCCGGGAGATCGCTGCCCGCAGACATCGCGCGATTTCGCGCTTAGATTCCGCCTCGGGCCACCAGCTGTGCGGCTATCACGTTGCGCTGGATCTCGTTGGTTCCTTCGCCGACGATCATCAGGGGCGCGTCACGGAAGTAGCGCTCCACGTCGTATTCGGTGGAGTAGCCGTAACCGCCGTGGATGCGTACCGCATTCAGGGCGATCTCCATCGTCACCTCTGAAGCGAACAGTTTGGCCATCCCGGCCTCCATATCGCAGCGCTCGCCGCTGTCGTAGCGCTCGGCGGCATAGCGGGTGAGCTGGCGCGCCGCGGTGAGTTTGGTTGCCATATCGGCCAAGTAATTGCCGACGGACTGATGCTTCCAAATCGGCTGCCCGAAACTCTCCCGCTGCTGGGCATAAGCCAGTGCGTCCTCCAGCGCGGCCGTCGCCACGCCAAGGGCTCGAGCAGCCACTTGGATCCGGCCCGTCTCAAGGCCTTTCATCATCTGCGGAAAGCCCTCACCCATACGCCCGCCCAGGATCGCCGACGTCGGCACGGAAAAGTTGTCGAACGACAGCTCACAGGATTCAACGCCCTTGTAGCCCAACTTGGGCAGGTCCCGCGACACCGTCAGCCCCGGCCCGTGCTCGACAAGCGCAATCGAGATGCCCTTATGACGTGGCTTGGCGTGCGGGTCCGTCTTGCACAGCAACGCAATCAGTCCGGAACGGCGCGCGTTGCTGATCCAGGTCTTGGAACCATTGATCAGCAAGCCCCTGGCACCGTCAGACAATGCCGTGGTCGACATGTTCTGCAGATCCGAGCCGCCGCCCGGCTCGGTCAGCGCCATGGTGGCGCGCAGCTCGCCGGTCGCCATCGCCGGCAGGTACGCCTGTTTCTGCTCATCCGTGCCGTACAGCGTCAGTAGCTTTGCGACGACGGTGTGCCCGCCCACCGCACCGGCCAGGCTCATCCAGCCGCGTGCCAGCTCCTGGGTGACCTCTACATAACAGGGCATAGACACCGGCGATCCGCCGTGCTCCTCAGGAATCGCCAAGCCGTAGATGCCGATCCGCTTCATCTGCTCGATCCACGCCTCGGGGTAGGTGTTGGCGTGCTCGACCTCGCGGACGGTCGGCTTCACGTCGCGGTCGATGAACGCCCGCACCGTCGCGATCAGCATGTCTTCTTCGTGTTTATGCCCGCTGCTCACCTGGAACCATCCTCCATGTTGACCCCCGGTTGGACAGCCTGCCAGCATGTGGCGTTGTGACTATCAACAGTCCTGCCAATGACCACATCGGGTATTCGGGCCAACGCGAGGGCGGCCCCTACTTCGACGACCTGTCCATCGGCCAGGTCTTCGATTGGGCACCGTCGGCGACGCTGTCGTCGGGGTTGGCGGCCGCCCACCAATCGATCGTGGGAGACAGGCTGCGACTGGCGCTGGACGCCGATCTGTGCGCCGCCGTGACGGGCACGCCCGGCCCGCTGGTGCATCCGGCGCTGGTGTGCGACGTGGCGATCGGGCAGTCGACGCTGGTCACCCAGCGAGTCAAGGCGAACCTGTTCTACCGCGGGCTCACCTTTCACCGATTCCCGGTTATCGGCGACACTATATATACGCGGACCGAAGTGGTCGGGCTGCGCGCCAACTCGGTGAAACCGGGGCGGGCGCCGACTGGACTGGCGGCACTGCGGATGATCACGATCGACCAGGCAGATCGTCTGGTGCTCGACTTCTATCGCTGTGCCATGCTGCCCGCCGGCCCGGACTGGAGTCCTGATAGCGCGCCCGGTGACGACTTGTCCGGAATCGGGGCCGACGCGACACCACCGGCGTCGGATCCGACCGCCGGGTGGGACGGTGAAGTCTTCCGGACTCGGGTGCCCGGTCCGCATTTCGATGCCGGCATCGCGGATTCGGTGTTGCACAGCACCGGGGATGTGGTCAGCAGCGCGCCCGAACTCGCTCGACTCACCCTGAACATCGCTGCCACGCACCATGATTCACGGGTCGGCGGTCGCCGGCTGGTTTACGGCGGGCACACCATCGGGCTGGCGCTCGCGCAGGCGAGCCGACTGCTGCCCAACCTGGTGACGGTCCTGGGTTGGGAGTCGTGCGACCACACCGGCCCGGTGCACGAGGGAGACACCCTTTACAGCGAGCTACACGTCGAGTCCGCCGCGGCGACTGACCACGGGGGCGTGCTGGGGCTGCGGTCGGTGGTCTACGCGGTTACCGACTCGGTGGGCGAGCCCGACCGGCCGGTGCTGGACTGGCGGTTCAGCGCGCTGCACTTCTAGCCACGAAAACACCATTTCCGAAAAATTGCTGGAATTTTCGCGAGCCACGCC
>JBEKNM010000175.1:0-8366 GCA_049522835.1 Mycobacterium sp. | reverse complement strand
CCTCGGTGGATCGCGCTCGCGTGGCGTTGTTGGACGCTTGGACGCAGCCGCAGATGCTGCTGCACCTCAACTCGTTGCCACCGCGGTTTGTGGCGGCGATGCTCAGCCCGTTCGGCCTGTCGGCGCGGTCGCTGACCGTCGCCAAAGGGATCAACAGTCTTGGAGCTTTTAACCGTGACGAGTTACGCGTCATCGAAATGCCCGCCGGTAACGGCACCGGCACCGCGCGCTCGTTGGCAAAACTGTACGGCAGTGCGGCCACCGGAGGATCTGAAATCGGCTTAGTTCCACGCGTCTTGGATGAGCTCAAGAAGCCGGCGATACCTCCCACTAATGGACTGCGCGACAGAGTGTTACACGTCGAGACGATATTCTCGCTTGGGTTCTGCAAGCCCATCCCGATTTGCATTTTTGGCTCATCGGGCAACGCATTTGGGACGCCAGGGGCAGGTGGCTCGTTCGGATTCGCGGACCCCGACACCGGCACCGGCTATGGGTATGTGATGAACAAGATGGGGTTCCATCTGGTCAGCGATCCACGCGAGCTTGCCCTTCGTAACGCGCTGTTCCATGACATCCTGGGCGCTCGGCCGCAAATCTGAAATTGACGGCCGACTTATGAAGTGCGGTCCCAGTGCGGACTCTTGACCGCTTTGAGGGCCTCGGTGACGTAACGATCCAGCGGCCAACGCTTGCTCGGTTGGCGCACCCAAAGCTGGAAGCCGAAATCGGCTGCCGCAAAGGCGAGTTGGACCAGCAGGCCGGGACGGATATCGACGTTGGGGTTGGCACCCATGCGTTCGGCGGTCAGTTTCATCGCCCGCTCTTTGTCGGCGGGCGTGTGAATCGTGACCTTGTCCAGCAGACCAGGCGCCCCCAGCAATGCTTCCCGCCACTGCTGGCAGTCGGCCTCGTCGAATGAACGGGTTCGCGTGATGATGGCATTGATCAGCGCGGCGTCGGGCGGCTCGCCGGCGGGCCGCTGTTCGAGCAGGATGACGATTGCCGCGCCGCCGTGCCGAACGGGCGCCAGCAGCAGTTCTTCCTTGGTCGGCACGTGCCGGAACAGGGTGCGCGGTGAAACACCTGCGGCAGTTGCGATTTCCTCTGTTGTCACGGCATCGTAGCCGCGTTCGGTGATCAGCCGGAACGCCGCCCGGCTGATGTCGGCGCGGATCTGCGCGCGCTGCCGGTCTCGCAGCGACCCTTCACCGTTGATCACCGGAAGACGCCGATTCCACCGTCGACGTGAATGGTCTGTGCTGTGATGAACGACGCGTCGGTGCTGAGTAAGAAGGCCACCAGTGCGCCCACGTCGGTGCGAACATCACCGATGCGCTTCATCGGAACGCGCCGCACCGCCTTCGCGTAATCGTCGGGTGCGAACTGCTTCCACAGTTTGACGCCGTCGGACTCCGCGAACGGGCAGATGACGTTGACACGGATGTTGTCGCGTCCCCATTCCAGGGCGGCGACCTTCGAGAGCCCGCGGATAGCTTCCTTTGCGGCTGCGTAACCGCCCCACTTGACATCCCCGCCAGTGCCCGTACCTGAGCCGAGGTTCACGATCGACCCGCCGCCCTCCTTCACCATCAGCGGGTAGACCGCCTGCATCAGCAGGAATGTCGCTCGGGGGCCGACGTCGTATCCGAGCGCCAGGTCGCCGGTGGTGACGTCAACGAATGCCTTGGGCTCATTGGTGGCGATGGCATTGTTGACCAAACCGTGCACCGTACCGAACGCGTCGACCGCGGCCGCAACGATCCGCTGGGCGTTGTCCGGGTCCCGCAAGTCGGCGACAAGCTTCTCGACCCGACCGGCTGCCTTGAGCTCAGCGGTTGTTGCGCTCAACGTGTCGTCGAGGATGTCGACCAGCAGGACCGCCGCACCGCGTTCGAGTAGGGCGGCGGCGATGCCCTTGCCTACGCCTTGGGCGGCACCGGTGACGATCGCGACGTGGCCGCGCATCGAGTCGGGATGGGTATACCTGGTGTCAAAAATTTCAGTCACGTGACAGGTCCCATCTGGAGCTGCACGCCGCGGTGCAACTCATAAGTGCTGCGCACACCGCCGGGCAGCTCGATGAATTCCACCGCCGTTCCGTCTGGGTCCTCGACGAAAAACATTCGAACACCGCCTATTTCGAATGGCTCCTGGTTGGGCGTGTAGCCGGATGCAGTGATCCGGCGGTGGGTGTCATCAAGATCGGCGACAGACAGCGAGACGTTGTGGATCCCGGTGATACCTCGACGCGCCGGCTTGTCGGGTGCACGTTTGGTGCCCAGTGAAAGCAGCTCGACCATCAATCCACCCAACAAGCCGCCAACAGCCCGGCCTTCCTGCTTGCGGGTCGCGTGCAGCACCGCGTCGAAAGGCTCTCCGGAGATGAGGGTTTCGAAGACGACCTCCATGCCGAGCACATCACGGTAGAACGCCAGCGCGGGTTCCATGTCGGTAACCCCGACCACCAGGTGACAGAACGACACATCGGCGAGGACGCTGCGGTGTTCGTCGGTCATGTTGTCTTCGCTGCAAGATCGGGCGCCGGGCGCCCCGCGAACATCGGCAGGTCCAGGTAGGTCTTGATACCGGGCTCAGCGGCGCAGACATCGGGAATGGCGTTGACGCAGTGGTTTGCCGTCGCCACGACACCCGGGTTTCGTATCAGCCCTTCGGCAATCGACGGCGGTTGCAGTCCCTTGAAGGTGAGGCTGACGGTGGGGTCGCCGGTGATCTCGACCTCGAAGCGTTCGCCGCGCCCACCAAAATTCCAGGCCGGTTCCAGGTTGGCTTCACCCATCAGCCAGTTGACCGCCGCCGTGATCACTGGCTCGCCGTCAGCGAGGGCTTGCCAGCGAAACCGTCGTGCGGCCACGGTTCCCACGGTGATCGGAACCGGTTCGTAGTCGATGTCGGCGGTCGCCACGGCGATCTCCTGAACAGTCCTGATGTTAGGGTCGATGCGAAATCCCATGTGGTCAGCGATCATTCGTACCGACATCTTGAAGCCCGATTCGAGCAGGCCGGCCATCGGTCCTTGTACGGCTTCCTCGGGGGTACCGCCGAAGCCCATGATGTGGCGCACCACGTCCGGGGCGTTGTAGGTGCGGATGTCGGAGAACTCCTCGGCGCGCACGTGGGTAACCGCCGACGAGAGTGCGGACACCATGAGCGGGAAACGCTCGGTGATACCGCCAGGATGGATGCCCGAGCCGTGCAGCGTCACCCCACCTTCGACCGCAGCGTCGGCGATGGCTTTGACACGCGGGTTGCTCAGCTCGGGGTACACCCAGCCGACTGGCGTGACAACATTCTTGCCGGACCGCAGAATCGCCACGACCTCTTCGTCGTTGGGAATCAGCGGGCTGTACATGACGCAATCCGCATCGAGGGCCAGTACCTCGTCGATGCTGGACGTTGCGGTGACGCCCAGCGGACCGATTCCGAGGATCTGACCGACGTCAGTGCCGTCCTTGTCTTTGGAGTGCACCCAGCAGCCCGCCAGTTCGAGTTCCGGGTGATTCAGTACGCACTCGATCGCGGCCTTGCCGACGCCTCCGGTCGCCCACTGGATGACGCGAAGCTTGGACGGACTAGTCATCGGTGACCTCCCGAGTGGACAGAGCGCGGCATGGACACGCGTTGGACGCGTATGGCACAGTATGACCGGCTGGCAGTCACTGTCAATAATGCGTCCGCGCAGGAAGGCCGATGCGATGAGTGTCCTTAACGGCAAGATCGCGATTGTCACTGGAACCAGTCGGGGCGTAGGTGTCGGCATCGCCCACGAACTACTCCGTGCCGGAGCCACGGTGATCGGCTGCTCGCGCTCACCGCTGGACACCATCCCGGGAACCGGCGCCGAGCCCGACTGGTCGGCCCGCGCTTCGCAGAAAGTGTGCGACCAAGGTGATTGCCACTCGATCGACGCCTTCGTCAACGACGTCGTGGCGACCCATGGTCGGGTCGACATATTGGTGAACAATGCCGGCGGTACTGTCCCGGCACCGCACGTGGAGAGCATCCCCCAACTCGTCCAACGCATTCAGGGCGCCCCCCGCAGTGACGACGATTACGAGCGCACGGCGCTGTTTCACGCTTTCGCTGTGCAGATGAATCTGATCAGTCCGCTCTGGTTCGCCATCCGCGCGTACCGGCAGATGGCCACCCAGGATGGCATCGGCTGCATCATCAACATCTCCAGCGGCGCCGGCCATCCGGCGGGATCGCCGACCTTGGTCTCCTACGGTGCGGCTAAGAGCGGGCTCAACCATCTGACTCGGTCGCTGGCGCAGGAGTGGGGCCCGAAGGTTCGGGTCAACTGTGTCGCGCTGGGTCCGACGATGACCGAGAACTTCCGCTCGTTCGTGCTGCCCAAGGATGATCCGACCGGCGAGAACTATTTCGCCGCAGTCCCGTTGCGGCGCGCGGGAGAGCCCGCGGAGGTGGGCCGCGTCTGCGTTTTTCTCGCGAGTGGCGAAGCGGACTTCGTCAACGGCACCACGATCGAGTGCGACGGCGGCATGTTGCCCGGCGTGCTTTACGACGCGGGCCTGAAGACCATTACCGATCTGCTGTGATAGATCCCGCCACAGTGAATCCGGCGACGCTTCGTCGGCGTGTTGCATCGCACGGTTCACATCCGACGTCGTCGCACTTCGGGCGCAGGTCAAGTCGATTCGACCTGCTCGGGGATGTCTCGGAGGTGCCACGGCCCGTCGCCGAGCAATGCCAATTCCTGGTGGTGGTGAAGCTCGATCGTGCTGCGGTGGCTGACGCTAACCACGATGCAGTCCGGCAACTCAGTCCGTAAGAGGTTGTACAACAGGAACTCCAGTGCCTCGTCGACCGCGGAAGTGGCTTCGTCGAGAAACACCGCCTTGGGTTTGATCGCCAGCAGGCGCGCGAACGCGATGCGTTGTTGCTCTCCGGGCGAGAGCACCTTCGCCCAATCCTGGACCTCATCGAGCCGGGCGATCAGGTTGGGCAGCGCGACCTTGACCAGCGCCTCCTGCAGCGTCTTGTCATCGATCTCGCCCGCCATCATCGGGTAGGACACGACGGCGCGCAGGTTACCCAGCGGGACGTAGGGCAACTGAGCCAGGAACATGACCTCGTTATGACCGTCCGGGCGGTGCACTGTGCCGGAGGCATACGGCCATAGCTGGGCCAAGGTACGAAGCAGTGCGGTTTTTCCGCTGCCCGACTTCCCGGTGACGATGAGGGCGTTGCCCGGCGTTAGTCGCACATCGAGCGGCTCGATCAGTTGCGTGCCGGCGGGTGTGCGGACCTCGACGTCGGCGAGCTCGATCGAACCATCGGTGCTGGCCACCGTCGACAGCTCCGGTAGTTGCCGGGCGTCGGCGTTGGCCTCGACTAACCCGTTGAGGCGGATGATCGCGGCCCGGTAGCCGGCGAATCGGTCGTACGCGTTGCGGAAGAACGACAGTGATCCCTCGATATGACCGAAGGCGCTGGCCGACTGCATCACGCCACCGAGCTTGATGCTGCCCGCAAACAGCCGCGGCGCCTGCACGATGAACGGCAGCGGGCTGACCATCTGGGTCACCGTGACGTTCCAGCCCAGGAAGCCAATGGTGCGCCGCACGTATTGGCGGTAGTTGGCGATCGTTGAGTCAAATCGGTTCGTCAGCTGGGCGCGCTCGGCCCGTTCGCCGCGATAGAAGCCGACTGCCTCCGCAGCGTCGCGCAGCCGCACAAGCGCGTATCGGAAGGCGGCGTTGAACAGCTCGTTGCGGAAGCTGAGCCCGGTCAGTGGGCGACCGATCCAGAATGCGATCACCGTGGCAACCAGAACGTGCACAAGCACGACCCAGAACAGCGCCCTTGGGATGGCGATCCCAAGGACGCTCAACGTGCCGGACAGCCGCCAGAGAATCGCGGCGAAGGACACGACCGAGACAACGGAGTGGACCGCGCCGAAGAGCAATTTGCTCGATGTGCCAACAGACGGAACGTTGACCGAACCGCCTATCCCAGCGGTGAAGATGTCGATGTCCTGCTGGATGCGTTGGTCGGGGTTGTCGATCGTCTCATCTATGAACCGACCCCGGTAGTAGGCGCGCCCCTCGAGCCAGTCAGTGGTCAACCGGTCGGTGAGCCACATTCGCCAGCGGATGACGAACCGCTGCGCCAGATACAGATCCGCCATCACCCGCATCACGTGCACCGTTGCGATGACGCAGAACGTCCAGATGGCCGCCCAAAAGCCGTGGATGCCGGAATCACGCACGGCACTGTTGCCGGCGCCGGCGCCCTGGAACGCGGTCTGCAGCGACGAGTACAGGTCGTTGCTGTAGTAGCTGAGCAGGATGTCGATCCGCACCGCGATCATCACCGACAGCAGCAGCAGACCAAACAAACTCCACACCGGGACGCTCTGCCGGCCGGTGAAATAGGCACCGGTGATGCGCCAGAACTCGCCGCCCCACCGGGTGAACCGGATGACCGCGAACGCGACGATTAGCAAACATGCCGCGCTGACCGCCCAGGTCTCGAGAATCCACCGCGACGATGCAACCAGTTCGTGGCCCCAGTCAATCGATGGCGTGAATTTTTCCATCGCAGGCTTGCCCCCTTCTGCGGCGTATCGATCAACCCAGTATGGGGAATCCGCGCTGACGACTCAGCCGCTCGAGGGCAGCTTGTGTGCCGAGCGCGCGTGGCGTCGTTCGCCGCACCTCCCGCCCCGACCTTCCCGGATCACGCCGCAATGGGTCTAATTGACAGATGGAATTGATGAGCCCCGCCGACTCCGTCTTTCTGTTGGGGGAATCCCGTGAGCACCCCATGCACGTCGGAGGCTTGCAGTTGTTCGAGCCGCCTGATGGCGCCGGCCTTGAGTTCGTGCGGGAGTTCTACGACCGCCTCGTTGCTCAGCAGGATTTCCAGCCCACCTTCCTCAAGCGTCCGGCGAGGCTTCTCGGCGGAATCGGAAATTTGAGCTGGGCCTATGACAAGAACCTCGACGTCGACTACCACGTCCGGCGCGCAGCGCTGCCGTCTCCGGGGCGTGTCCGCGATCTGCTCGAGCTGACCTCCTTGCTACACAGCAGTCTGCTCGATCGCCACCGTCCGCTGTGGGAAGCGCACGTGATCGAGGGACTGAACGACGGTCGCTTCGCGGTATACACCAAGTTCCACCACGCACTGATCGACGGTGTCTCGTCGCTGAAGCTGATGCAGCGCGCACTGTCGAAGGACCCGGATGAACACGAGCTGCGGGCGATCTGGAGCTTGCCTAAACGCAAGCGTAAGTCCAGCCCCTCGTCACCATTGAGCTCACTGGTAAATACGGCGGGATCCATTGCGGCACTTGGCCCGTCGACAGTCAAGCTGGCTCGCGCGGCGTTTTTCGAGCAGCAGCTGACGTTGCCGTTCGGGGCCCCTCGCACCATGTTGAACGTCAAGATCGGGGGCGCCCGCCGGTGCGCGGCGCAGTCATGGTCGGTGGACCGCATCAAGAGCGTCAAGAGAGCCGCGGGGGTGACGCTCAACGACGTTGTCTTGGCGATGTGCTCGGGTGCCCTGCGTTACTACCTGCTTGAGCACAATGCGCTGCCGGACACGCCGCTGGTCGCGATGGTCCCGGTGAGCCTGCGCTCGGAGGAGGAGGCCGACACCGGCGGCAACCTCGTCGGCGCCATTCTGTGCAACCTGGCGACCGACACCGACGATCCCGCGCAGCGACTGGAGACCGTCAGTGAGTCGATGCGCAGCAATAAGAAGGTGTTCAACGAGTTGCCCCGCTTCCAGGCGTTGGCGCTTTCGCTGTTGAATACGAGTTCGCTGGCCTTGGCGGCAGTCCCGGGTTGGGTGGCGTCGACGCCGCCACCGTTCAATCTGGTCATATCCAATGTGCCGGGACCCCACGAGCAGATGTATTGCGGGGGCGCCCGACTCGACGGCAACTACCCGCTGTCCAGCGTGCTGGACGGGCAAGCGCTGAACATCACCCTGGTCAGCAACGCCGACAATCTCGATTTTGGTCTGGTCGGATGCCGGCGCAGCGTGCCGCACTTGCAGCGCCTACTGGCGCACTTGGAGTCGTCGCTCAAAGATCTGGAACGCGCCGTCGGGGTCTGAAAGCTGATGCCCAAACTCAGCGCGGGTGTGCTGTTGTACCGGGCTCACGACGGCGTCGTCGAAGTCCTGATCGCACATCCGGGTGGCCCGTTTTGGGCGCGGAAGGATGACGGGGTCTGGTCGATCCCGAAAGGTGAGTACCCCGAGGATGACGATCCCTGGGTAGCCGCGCAGCGCGAGTTCGCCGAGGAGCTCGGGCTGCCTGTGCCGGCCGGGGTGCGAGTGGACTTCGGTCCGTTGAAACAACCGAGCGGCAAGGT
>JBEKNM010000174.1:0-8394 GCA_049522835.1 Mycobacterium sp. | reverse complement strand
TACGACCCCCGGCGGTACATCGTCGCTAGGTCACCGAGTGGTGAACGGCTCAGCGTCTTGGAGTGCAGCTGGCATTGGCCCGACCAGGAAGGCGAGCCCTTCAAGTTCCGCGTCTTCGCGCACCAGCTACCCATCGCGGTGCAGTTCGCCGGCGTACACACGATCGGCTTGTATCACAGCCCCGACGCGACACAGCCCGCCTACGTGTTTCCCCTCCCGGTCAAGGGCCCAGGCGCAGCACCGCCTCCCTAATTCGGCCAGCACCGCTTGGCACTCAGGCGCGGCGACCCCGCCTTATCACTTAGCTGATTCTCAACAGATTCTTCGAAACCGGATGCCTCAGCTCAAAGGATCCGCCAAGACACCTGCCTCAGCATTAACGTCATGACGAGTGAAGGGCACTGTGCAAGCCTGATCGAACGATATCTGTGCACGCGCGGGCGGCGGTTCTTTCGCGGCCGGCACGATGGCGAATACTTCTTCGTCGCCGACACTGAGCCCCGGCGACTGTACGTCCATCTCGAAACCTCGCCCGAGCACCACGACGTGTTGACAATTCGGATCACTCCTGTGCACTTCTTCCCTGCCGTCGACCGTCCCCGGGTGACTCACGTGGCCGACAGGTGGAACACGCAGAATCGCCAGGTCATCGCGATCGTGCACGGATCCTCTGATCCACAGCGCATTGGCGTTGCTGCGCGCAGATCCCAGTGGATACGAAATGACGTCACCCTCAAGGATTTCGGTTCCTTGGTTGACCGCATCATCGCCGCCGCGATCGACCTCTTCGCGGAGTTGACCCCGGTTGTCGACGTGCCGTCGACAGTGCCGCCGTTGTTGCGAGACGCCGGCTAGCGGTCTCATGACACCTCAGATGCCGGGGCGCTGCTGCACCGGCTCGGTCCGGAAGACAAGTCCGAATTAGCTTGTGGCAATGGCATTTTCTGCTATCACCCCCAGATGCGCGATCCACCCACAGAGGTGGACATGACATTCTCGCAAATTGCGAGTACCGTACAGCTCTATAAGCGTAGAGTCTCGCGGGGGCGGCTAGTGCGCGGACAATCACCAGCACGGGCAAACACGGGGGCTGATTATGAAGGCGATCGCGGGCACCGCAGCCGACAATTACGAGACCGCCAAATGGGATCCGGCATTCACCGAACAGATGGCCAACGCGCTCGGGCCGCTGGTCAAACGGTGGTTTCGCGCCGAGGTGCGAAACATCGAGAACGTCCCGCAAGCCGGCGGCGCGTTGGTGGTGTCCAACCACTCCGGGGGCATGTTCACCCCTGACGTGTTGATCTTCGCTCCGGCTTTCTACAACACCTTCGGTTACCACCGCCCCCTCTACACCCTGGCCCACTACGGGCTGTTCATCGGCCCACTTGACGGGTGGTTTCGCCGAATCGGGGTCATCGAGGCAAGCCGCGAAAACGCCGCTGCAGCTCTGCATTCCGATGCGGTGGTACTCGTGTTTCCGGGCGGTGACTACGATTCCTACCGGCCCACACTGAGCGCAAACACCGTGGACTTCAACGGCCGCACCGGCTATGTGAGTACCGCCATCGAAGCCGGGGTGCCGATCGTGCCGACAGTCTCGATCGGCGCCCAGGAGACCCAGCTGTTCCTCTCCCGGGGCAACTTCCTGGCCCGCCTACTGAGGTTGACCAAAGCCCGGATGGACATCCTGCCGCTGAGCTTCGGGTTCCCGTTCGGTCTGAGCATGATCTTCCCACCGAACCTGCCGCTGCCTGCCAAGATTGTCACCGAGGTACTCGAACCGATCGACGTCGCGGCTCGGTTCGGCGATGACCCCGACGTCGAGGAAGTCGATGCCCACGTACGTTCGGTAATGGAGGCCGCGCTCGAGCGGCTGGCCGGTCAGCGCCGGTTCCCCATCCTGGGCTGATCGCGAATCGGCTTTTTATTCGCTGAATTATCGAGTGCTGCAGGGCTTTCCGTGTGGAATCTTCAAGCCGCAAGGACAGCATCCAGCGCTGAATAGAACAGACCCAACCCGTCGTCGGAGGGACCGGTTAGCGCCTCGATGGCATGTTCGGGATGCGGCATCAGCCCGACGATGCGGCCGTTGACTGAACTGACGCCGGCGATGTCGCGCAGCGAGCCGTTGATGTTGTCGTGGTAGCGGAACACCACCCGGCCCTGGTCCTCCAACTCGTCGAGCACTTTCTCCGGCGCCACGTAGCGCCCTTCGCCGGACTTCAGCGGCACCAGCAGATCGGCGTCGGGCTCAAAACGCGATGTCCACGCCGTCGACGGCGACGCCACCCGTAGCCACACATCGCGGCAGATGAAATGCAGGCCCGCATTGCGGGTAAGGACACCAGGCAGCAGACCGGCCTCGCACAGCACCTGAAACCCGTTGCAAATTCCTAAAACTGGCATGCCGCGGCCCGCAGCAGCGATCACCTCGCCCATCACTGGAGCGAATCTGGCGATCGCACCGGCGCGCAAATAGTCGCCGTAAGAGAACCCGCCGGGCACCACCACGGCGTCGACACCTTTGAGGTCGGCGTCGGCATGCCACAGGCTGACGGCCTCGGCGCCGACACGCCGCGCCGCTCTCGCGGCGTCCGCGTCATCAAGTGTCCCGGGAAAGGTGATGACGCCGATCCGCGCCGTCACTGCGCCTCCCGGGTTATCGTCCAGTCCTCGATGACGGTGTTCGCCAGCAGCGATTCCGCAATATCGGCGAGCGTGGAATCATCAACGGTATCGTCGACTTCAAGCTCAAACCTCTTGCCCTGACGGACATCTGAGATGCCAGGATGTCCGAGCCGGCCCAGCGCACCGACAATCGCCTGCCCCTGCGGGTCGAGAATCTCCGCTTTGGGCATCACATGCACGACCACCCGGGCCATCGGCGCTCCTCCTCAGCTCTATCTCGGCGCCAACTCTACCGGCGAGACATGCCGCCGGCTCACGGGCACGAGGCTATGTAGGCCTCGCACAACGGCGCGGTCATGGAGTCCAGTACCGGGTCGTCTGCAATCGATGGCCAGGGCGCCTGCGGAGGTCCCGACGACCACAACGTGAGCTCGCTGATCGTGCTGCTGGCGACGTGCGCGACCAGGTAGGTGTGCATGATGACCGGTCCGCTGATCACCGCGGCCATCCGGATCGGTTGGTCGGTGGTGATGGACGGCGACTGCAGCGGTGCCCCCAGCTGGCAGCCGCGCAATGCGGCGACGGCGGTGCTGAACACCGACGCGGCGATCGCGCCTCCGCGGGCCGTGTCACCCCGCCAATGCAGCACCTGAGCCTGCAACTGCCACTGTCCATCCGGGTGAGCCACCGTCACGCGAGCCGCGACCGCCGAGTCCCGGGCGTCCCGTGGAACCGCCCGCGTGCCACACAGGTCCTCAAACCGAAACCGGGACACCGTCCCGGTCAGCGACACGGCCGAACCAGGCAGTGCGGGCCAGTTGTACACCGAATCCAGGGGCACAGCATGCCGATGAATCCACGCGGTTTCAGGGATCTGATCGCACAACGGCGGGCAATTGTCCGGTTCAGCTGACGCGGGCATCACGGCGATAACAGCCATCGCCAGGCAACCGGCGACAAGCACTGTCGCCCAAAATGCCCGCATCGACACCATCCCTTCGGGGCACAATCGTAAGCATGCAACTGACGCATTTCGGCCACTCTTGCTTACTTGCCGAGTTCGACCAGACCCGCGTGCTCTTTGATCCCGGTACCTTCGCCCACGGCTTCGAGGGAATCACCGGCTTGTCCGCGATCCTGGTCACCCACCAACACCCCGATCACGTCGACGCCGCGCGACTCCCAGCGCTCATCGACGCCAACCCGGACGCCGCGTTGTACACCGACTCGCAAACCGCGGCGCAGTTAGACGCGCCCTTTCAAACGGTTCACGTCGGCGACGAGCTGACGGTCGGGCAACTGACTATCCGGGCCCTCGGCGGACGGCACGCGGTCATACACCCGGAGATCCCTGTGATCGAGAACCTTTCCTATCTGGTGGACGACGGAGAGCATCGCGCCAGGCTGATGCATCCCGGCGACGCGCTGTTCGTGCCCGACGAGCCGGTCGACGTCCTGGCCACACCGGCGTCGGCCCCCTGGATGCGTATCTCCGAGGCCGTCGATTATCTGCGGGCAGTGGCACCGGCGCGCGCGGTACCCATCCATCAAGGCATCATCGTTCCCGACGCGCGGGGCATCTACTACGGCCGGCTCACCGAGATGACCAACACGGACTTCCAGGTGTTGCCCGAAGAAAGCGCGGTCACCTTCTAACGGCCGACGTCTGACGGCGAGCAGACACAGAATCGCACGATTTCTGCTCGAATCGTGCGATTCTGCGTCTGCTCGGCCCTAGCTAATATCGTCGGCAGCGCCCCGGCCGGCGGCCCGGCCGGAGAATATGCAGCCACCGAGGAACGTGCCCTCCAAGGCCCGGTAACCGTGCACGCCTCCGCCACCGAACCCGGCCACCTCGCCGGCGGCGTACAGCCCGGTCAGTGGAGTGCCGTCTGCTTTGAGTACCCGTGCCTGCAAATCAGTCTCGATGCCGCCCAATGTCTTCCGAGTCAGGATGTGCAGCTTGACGGCGATCATCGGCCCGGCCTTCGGGTCGGCCAGCCGGTGCGGTGCCACCACCCGGCCCAGCCGGTCGCCCAGATAGCCGCGGGCGGCCCGGATCGCAGTGATCTGACCGTCCTTGCTGAACTTGTTGGCCACCTCACGATCGCGGGCGGTGACCTCTGCCTCCACCGTCGCATAGTCCAGCGCCGCCACATCGGGCACCTTGTTCATGGCGGTCACCAACTCGCGCAACGAATCAGCACTGACAAAGTCCACGCCCCGGTCGACGAATGCCTGCACCGGCCCCGGCGGGCCAGACCGCGCCCGGGAGCGCAGTAACTCCCTTACACTCTGCCCGGTCAAGTCGGGGTTCTGCTCCTGGCCGGAAAGCGCGAATTCCTTCTCAATGATCCTGGCGTTCAACACAAACCAGGTGTAGTCATACCCAGACTTAGTGATGTACTCCAAGGTGCCGAGAGTGTCGAAACCGGGATATAGCGGAACCGGCAACCGCTTGCCGGCCCCATCCAACCACAGCGGTGACGGGCCAGGAATAATCCGGATGCCGTGCAACGGCCAGATCGGATCGTAGTTGGTGATGCCCTCGGTGTAATGCCACATCCGGTCGGGGTTGATCACCCGCGCGCCGGCCTGTTGGGAAATGCCGATCATCCTGCCGTCGACGTGAGCCGGTACCCCGCTCAGCAATTGCCCGGGGACCCGGCCCATGCCCTTGGGCCAGTTTCTGCGGACCAGATCGTGGTTACCGCCGATGCCACCACTGGTCACGAGCACCGCGGAAGCCCGGAACTCAAATTCCCCCAATGCCTTTCGCGATGAGGACACACCGCGCGGTTCAGCCGAGGGCTCCAGCACGGTGCCCCGAACTCCGGTCACCGCGCCACCCTCGACGATCAACTCGTCGACCTGGTGGCGGTGCGCGAAACGCACTAGCGAGCGGTCCCGCAACCGACGCGCGAAGATCTCGACCAGAGCGGGCCCGGTACCCCAGGTGATGTGGAAACGGGGCACCGAGTTGCCGTGCCCCAGCGCGTCGTAGCCGCCGCGCTCGGCCCAGCCCACCAGCGGGAAAATCTTCAGCCCCCGCGCACGTAGCCAACTACGTTTCTCCCCGGCCGCGAAATCGACGTAGGCGTACGCCCATTGCCGTGGCCAGTAGTCCTCTTCCCGGTCGAAAGCCGCGGTCCCCAGCCAGTCCTGCAACGCAAGTTCGTGGCTGTCGCGGATTCCCAGGCGGCGCTGCTCGGGGCTGTCGACGAAGAACAGACCGCCGAACGACCAGAAGGCTTGTCCGCCCACATTGGCGCTGTTCTCCTGGTCGAGGATCAGCACTCGCAACCCGCGGTCCACCAATTCGCAGGCGGCGACCAGTCCTGCCAGTCCTGCTCCGACAACAATCGCGTCGGCGGCGAACCCTGCAGCTGAAGAATCGCTCATGCGGGAACAGGGTAGTGCCCCGGGTCAGCGGTTTAATCAGATGGCTTACCGCAAGTCCGGATCAGGCTGCATCGACAGTGGACTTATCGGAGGCCTTACTGGGCCGCCATCGGTACACCGTCGGTGTGCAACCGTGCATCGAAGCCAAGTCGACGGCATCCAGCACCGCCTGCAGCGGGCCGGGCTTGCGCAACTGACGGGCCGCAACCGCGATCCGCACGATGCCGCCACGGCGGGCGATTCGCTCGGCGGACAGGACCACTATGCGGCACCACCACGGCTCGGTCAGGAAGCCCTCCCCGATGCCCAGCACGCGGGTGCGGACGGTGGTGTGTCGGACCAAGTCGGTGACCCCGTGAAGATCAGCCAGCAGTCGGAAGCCGTTCCCCGGCAACGCATTGACGACGCCCGGCGACACCACCCAGCCCGGTGCCGCGAACAGCCGGGTGCGGAGCCCGAGGTGCTCGAGCACCCGGTCGGCGGCCGTGAGCCGCAGTTTGGCCTCGTGTGCACGCAGCATTGCGAACTCGCCACGCCGCTTCTTAGTGGCCGCGTCGTCGTAGCCGTGTAGCACGATGGCGTCGCCGCCGGCCCGCCGGCCGGTCAGCCATTCGATGGTGTTCGGATCGCGGTCGAGCCGATAGTCACCCCTGAGCCGGGGAGCCACCAGCAACGACACCGGCACGTTGCGCGCATCCATCTGCGCACAGAAAGCCTCGACGTCGGACAGGGTGCGTTCGCCTATCCCCGAGATCGAGACGATCAATTTTCCAGACACCCCTACAGTTTGCCGATTCCAAGTGTCGAAACGGTGAAGTACACGCAGACGGCAGGCGTATATCGACCCCCGGCGGCACACCGGCGAGGCGTCCCCGGCGGCTCGATATTGTGCCCGCGCAAGCACGTTGAGCAACGCTTGGGACTGGCGCCCGGAGCAGGCACCGTCACGCGAGCCCGACGGCCAGACCCACCGAAGCCAGCAAACGAAAGCCTACCAGCGTCGGCGGAGATCATCGGTTCGATATGCTAAGCAACGCCATGGAAAAGGCCAGTTCCGCAGCGGCCGATACGCCGCTGCCCACCGCCCCCAGCCGGCAGTTGGGCGCCGGTGAACATGTCTATCCGGACAAGCTCGACGCCGGGCTCTTGCGGATCTCCGGTGTGTGCATCCTGGCCACGGTGATGGCCATCCTGGATGTCACCGTCGTCAGCGTCGCGCAACGCACCTTCATCGACCTTTTCGGCTCCTCGCAGGCCGTCGTCGGCTGGACGATGACCGGCTACACGCTCGCATTAGCCACCGTGATTCCGATAACGGGCTGGGCCGCCGACCGGTTCGGCACCAAACGGCTGTTCATAGGCTCCGTGGTGGCATTCGTGCTGGGCTCGCTGCTGTGCGCAGTGGCGTCAAATATCCTGCAGCTCATCATATTTCGGGTAGTACAGGGCATCGGTGGCGGCATGCTGTTGCCCCTGAGTTTTATGATCATGACCCGCGAAGCGGGCCCCGGGCGGCTCGGTCGCCTGATGTCGATCATGAGTATCCCGATGCTGCTCGCCCCGATCTGTGGGCCGATCCTGGGCGGTTGGCTCATCGCGACCTACAGCTGGAAGTGGATCTTCCTGATCAACCTGCCGATCGGGCTCGCCACTCTCGCCCTCGCCGCAATCGTGTTCCCCAGAGACCACCCGGCGCGGTCGGAAACCTTTGACGTCATCGGCGCGCTGCTGCTGTCGCCAGGCCTGGCGACGTCCCTGTTCGCGATGTCGTCCATCCCAGGGCGCGGCACCGTGGCTGATCGCCACGTGTTACTACCGGCGACCATCGGCCTGACATTGATCGCCGCGTTCGTCGTACACGCGTGGCACCGCGCGGATCACCCACTCATCGATCTGCGGCTGTTCCAGAACCGTGTGCTGACCCACGCCAATGTCACGATGCTGGTGTTCGCCACCGCCTTTTTCGGCGCCGGCCTGCTCCTCCCGAGCTACTTCCAGCAGGCGCTACACCAGACGCCGATGCAAGCCGGCTTGCACATGATCCCCCAGGGACTCGGTGCCATGCTGACCATGCGGCTGACCGGACCGCTCGTGGACAGACAGGGGCCGGGAAAGATCGTGCTCGTCGGCATCGCGCTGATCACCGTCGGACTGGGCACCTTCGCCCTCGGTGTGGCCAAGCAGGCCCCGTACCTGCCCACACTTCTGGTCGCGCAGGCCATCATGGGCCTGGGCATGGGTTGCACCATGATGCCACTCACCGTTGCGTCAGTGCAGGCACTGGCCCCACACGAGATCGCCCGAGGTACAACACTGATGAGCGTCAGCCATCAAGTAGGCGGCTCCATGGGAACCGCGCTG
>JBEKNM010000173.1:0-8395 GCA_049522835.1 Mycobacterium sp. | reverse complement strand
CGATTGGCCATCGCCAGCGTCGCCGCCCGTCCGAGCCCTCCGGTCGGCCCGGTGATCAACACGGTTCCGGACGTGATAGCGGTCATCGTGCTCCTTCCTTGTTCGACGGGTTCGCCCCGGCGACGAGCGTCGCAAGTGATGAGCACGAGTTCGTATGTACATGGATGGTCAGGCAGTCGTCCGGTTTTCGTAGGACTGCCAGGGCCAGGACAACCGCTGCGGCGGCGGGCACAGTGGAGTGGTGGAATCGTGGGAGTTCGGTCGGACGGTGCGTCATTGGCGCGACCGCGTCGCGCCTGACGCGGTCGGCGTTCCCGTCGGCCGCCGCCGCCGCGCGAGGGGGCTGCGCCGTGAGGAGCTCGCCGGGCTGGCCGGGATCTCGGTCGACTATCTGACCCGGCTCGAGCAGGGGAGGGCGACCTCACCCTCGGCGCAGGTGGTGGAGGCCCTCGCCCGCGGGCTCCGCGTCTCCGACGCGGAGCGCGACCTCCTCTTCCGGCTGGCCGGGCTTGCCGCGCCTGGACTCGACGTCGTATCGTCGCGCATCACCCCGAGCGTGCAACGCCTGCTCGACCGCCTGGCGAACACCCCTGTCGCCGTCTACGACGCCACCTGGACGCTGGTCGTCGCCAACGCCCCGTACGACGCGCTGATGGGTCAGACCACGAGCTGGCGGGGAATCGAACGGAACAGCGTGTGGCGCAACCTCATCGGTCCTGGCACGCGCGCCGTCCACACCCCCGACGAACAAGCCGAATTCGAGGCCCGACTGGTCGCCGACTTACGGCTGACCGCCGCCCGATATCCCGCCGATCAGCGGCTGAAGCGACTCATCGGCGAACTCTCTGCGCACAGCCCACGCTTCGTTGAGCTCTGGGAGTCCGGCGACCTCGAACCGCACCACGACTTCGGGAGACACAAGGTCGTCGACCATCCGGACGTCGGCCGAATCACGCTTGACTGCGACACGCTGATCGTCGCCGCCGACGATCTCCGGATCATGATCTACACCGCCGAACCTGGCACGGAGGATTCCGAGCGCCTAGCCCTCGCGGTCGTTCTCGGCACGCAAGCCTTCATGAGTTAAGGCCATAATTCGCCTCTAGCACTTACCGGGCCGGCCAGCACGGCGACCGCTCCGCGTAGCAGCCCACGAGCGGATGGGTTTCCCATATCTTCGCGCCGGTACCCGTCCAGCACTGAAGTACGATCGCTGACGTGGTCGCGGTGTACCGCCAGGTTCTGGATCCCGTCGCTCACTCTCTCGGCTGGAGTTCCCTGGTCGCAGCACTACCGCTCCTTGTGCTATTCGTGCTGCTCGGCGTGCTGCGAGTGCGCGCGTGGGTGGCGTCGCTGGTGTCGTTGGCCCTTGCCCTCGTGATCGCAATCGCGGTGTACACCATGCCGGTTGGACAGGCGCTACTGGCTGGGACAGAAGGTGCCGCGTTTGGCTTGTTCCCGATCCTGTGGATCGTCATCAACGCGATCTGGGTCTACCAAATGACTGTCGAGACAGGGCATTTCGACGTGCTCCGCCGTTCGTTCGCTCGGGTTAGCGACGACCAACGCATCCAGGCGATGATCATCGCGTTCTCGTTCGGTGCGTTGCTGGAAGGGTTGGCCGGGTTCGGCACTCCGGTGGCGGTGACCTCGGTCATGTTGATGGGGCTCGGCTTCAAGCCGCTAAAGGCGGCTGTGCTCGCGCTGACCGCTAACACTGCGCCCGTCGCGTTCGGGGCCATGGCAGTACCCATCATCACGCTGGGCAAGGTGACCGGCATATCGAGTGACACACTCGGCGCGATGGTCGGGCGCCAGACCCCGGTCCTGGCATTGTTTGTACCGCTGGTGCTGGTCGCCATCGTGGACGGGTGGCGCGGCATCCGCGACATGTGGCGATTGGCTGTGTCCTGCGGGCTCGTCTTTGCGCTCGCGCAGTACACCACCTCCAACTTCGTCTCTGTGCCGCTGGCCGACGTGGTCGCGTCGCTGCTGTCGGCCGCCGCCCTCATCGCGCTGGTGCGAGTCCGGCGCCCTCGGCGGCCGCACACCGAGCCCGACATGCCCGTCGGCGCCGCATCGGACGGCCCGACCTCTGGGTTTCCCGAACGCGTCGCCGAACCCGACGCGCGCGCCGACGTCGTACGCGCATACGCCCCATACACGATCATCATCGTGGTGTTCGTGATCTGTCAGGTCTCGCCGGTGAAGAGTCTGCTCGACCGGGCAACGCACACGTTCGCTTGGCCGGGACTTCACCTGCTCAATGCGCAGGGAAAACCGCTGCCGCTCACCACGTTCACCCTCAACCTGCTCACCACGCCGGGCACCCAGATGCTCGTCGCGGGCTTGCTCAGCATGCTCGCGCTGCGCGTGTCGCCCGCTCGGGCGTTGAGGGCGTACGGGGCGACACTCGATCAGTTGCGCTGGGCCATCCTCACCGTGATGGCGGTGCTGGCACTGGCGTTCGTGATGAACGCCTCCGGGCAGACGATCACCCTTGGCATGTGGATGGCGGGGGCGGGGGGAGCCTTCGCGCTGCTGTCACCCATCCTCGGCTGGCTCGGCGTAGCGGTCACCGGCTCCGACACCTCGTCCAACTCGCTGTTTGGCGCCCTGCAGGTCACTGCCGCCAACAAGGCGGGGCTGTCCCAAGTGTTGACGGCCGCCTCGAACAGTTCGGGCGGCGTGCTCGGCAAGATGATCTCCCCGCAGAATCTGGCCATCGCGGCCGCGGCGGTCGGCCTGCAGGGTAAAGAAGGTGATATCTTCCGCCGCGTCATCATGTGGAGCCTGGTCTTCCTGTTCTTTATCTGCGTGCTGTCCGCCCTGCAATCCTCGCCCCTGCTGTCTTGGATGGTCCCCTGACGCTTTCGGGCCAGTCCAGCGCCGGCACCCAAGCCTCGGTGTTCGTCGGTAGGCGAAACTCAGTCGACGTCCAAACGATCGCACCGTCGCGGCAACGGGCGTGTTGTGTTTTCGACCTCGGGCGGCCCGTCCTGGACTTACACTTTCCCAGAGAGAGTGAGAACAACTATGGACCCACTGCTTACGGTGATCATCATCCTCGTCGTCCTATCGATCGCGACCGCCGTGGCGCACGGCATCCAAGAGGCGAACAAGAACAGGGACCCAGGTGTGATCGCTGACTTTGAGGGGCTGCGCTTCACCAGGACCGAGCTGATCGAGGGCTACTGGAGGAACGCCACGCGGCATTCCCTGGCAGGCCTGAGTGCGCGAGTTGAGGACACCGGTAAAAAGGCCCACCTCGGCCGTGGCCGCGACGATCGGCGCGTTCACGTCATTGTCGAAGGGCCGCACACCGCGATCGTTCACAGCAAGCGAGTCGGGGACACCCTCAACGCGGACGCACGGGCGCGGCAGTTTGTCACCAGACTAAATATGGCGAGCCGGCAACTCGAACAACACTAACCGGCGTCGCCCAAAATCCCTCATGCCGGTTTCATCCCGTCGGTTGCATCGGTGTGCCGCACCTCACCTTGTCCGAGAATGAACGGCGCGGCCGCCACGAACGTGGAAGTGAACGTGGCTTTATGGTTTGTCAGCATTGGGATGGGCCTGGCGTTCGCCGGCGCCGGCGCCATGAAGTTGGTCCTATCCAAAAAACGCCTAGTGCGGGGCGCGGGTTGGATCGAAGACTTCAGCTCGGGCACAGTGAGATTCGTGGGACTCACAGAGATGATGGGCGGTGCGGCGATTATCCTGCCCGCGGTGATAAACATGCCGTCCCGGTTGGTGCTACCGGCTGGGATAGCGGGCTTGATTGTTGTCATGCTAGGTGCAGCAGTGGTACACGCGCGTCGTCGTGAACCGGGAATGATCGTATTGAACTTGGTCCTGCTGGCTTTAGCGACCGCAACGCTCTGGGGCCGACCTAGTTACTAAGACCGAGAGGCGTGGCGCCCCTTCGCCCGCCTATTGAGCACAGCACCTATCCCGGTATCCTTAGGATCTCTGTGGCAAGACACACGGGATGCGGCCAGGCCTGCACCAAGCGGGGCATCGCCAGGGCAGCCCTGCCTTTATCTATCGCGCGTCATTCGGCTCTGATTCGTCCTCACACCCGTTTGACATGCTCCGCCGACTCAAAGCGATACATCGCCCGTGCGTAACCGGGCCAACAGGCCTCGAACTAACCCACAACCGAATATCTAAAGCACCCGCTACACAAAGGAATTCGCCGTGACCGCCGCACTCGACCCTGGCCGCCCGTTCGCAGGCAGCGAACGAGAGATGCTGGAGAACACCCTCGAACTGAACCGGACGGAGCTTGTCCGAGCCGTCGAACACCTCTCCGACACCCAAGCCCGCGAGAAACTGGTCCCCTCGCTGACCACGCCCATCTCACTGATCAAGCACTGCGCTGCAGCCGAACGCATCTGGTTCCAACGAACACTGGCGGGCATGAGCATCGACGAATGCGACGGCCACGCCACAGGCGGCGACGGTAGCTTCCACGTCGCCGACGGCGAAACCCTCGCCGACGTGATCACCGAATACGTTGCGGCGTGTCAACGGTCTAACGAGCTGGCCGCGAACCACAACCTCGACGACACTGTCGAACACCACCTCGTCGGCACCGTGAGCCTGCGATTCATCTATCTGGGCATGATCGCCGAAGTCGCCCGGCACGCCGGTCACGCCGACATCCTCGCCGAGCAAATTCAGGCGGCCACGAAATCATCGGCCGGCACCTCCGAGCAAACTCCCAACCCCTAGAAACTGCATGCTCGCACGCGGCCAGCCCCCTTACCGGCCATCACCAGAATCACCAGCCGATGATTCCCAAATTCGCGAGCGCAGAACAAGATTCAAAACAGGCACTGACTCCCGGTTTCGAGTTCACAGCAAAGCCCTACGCACTACATGTACATCGCACGGCGCCCCCGCAGGACACGCATAGGGTGCGTACTGTGACCTGGCCGCGTTGTAAATGTGACTGTTGTAAAGCATCGTTAACAAAGTGAATTGGTACCTCGGCTATACGCACCCCCGTGTGAGGAGTGGGACATGACCTCACCTAGAAGCCATCGCAAATGGATTACGCGAACGACCCGTCAGGCAGTGACGATTTATCAGGTCACCGACCGGCTCGGCGACGGACGCACGGTTCGCGTATCCGGCGATGAGATCGCTGCCACGGTATCTGCATGGTTGGCGGAGTTGGGGACCCGTAGTCCGCTGGTCGAAGACCTTGCCCGAGCTGCTCGCGCCGGCGATTGGCCCGCAGCCCACGCCATCGGTGAGCACTTATCAGTCAATGTGACGTCGCTACTAGCGACTGCAGACGGGCGGCCGGATTCGTGACCGAGGGCCCAGGCACGACCTCTGTCAGCGGCGATCCGCCGTTGGTGACCGACTCCGACGTCCATGCCCTCACCTGGGAGTTCGTCAACTCTGGTTACCGCGGCGACGAGTATGCGAATTGGCCGATCGAACGACGTCTGGACCGCTTCCTTCGCCGTCGAGGCCTCAGCCGCCACGCCGACAACGGCGACATCTGCAATATCATCCTTGATCGCATCATGAGGTCTATAAGCCAAACACCTGCGGCGGCAGCGTTCGCCTCGTCGGGGTAACGCAGGCGCACCAGGGTCGGGTGCCTGCGCCGAAAAGTCCCTTGACCGCGGTGTCAGGCTGAATCATCCGACGCATCACAGCAATCATCGTCGCTTGTCGTCGGCAGCACGAAATCTGTTGGGCAAGCCATAGTCCTTGGCGGCCAAAGGTTTTCGGGCGTAAAGTGCTGAGCGTGTCTGGCGAAGCTGAGCGATACGATTTCGACGACCTCTACCGCGACGAGCGCATGGCAGACGGCTTGCCGGCGATGACGCCGTGGGACATCGGCGGACCGCAGCCGGTGGTCCAGCAGCTGGTGGCTTTCGGCGGGGTCAGGGGAGAGGTGCTCGACCCGGGCACCGGCCCGGGCCATCATGCGATCTACTTCGCGCAACAGGGGTACGCGGCCACCGGGATCGACAGCTCGCCGGTCGGGATCGAGCGGGCCAGGCGCAACGCGCAGCGTGCCGGGGTGCGGGTGAACTTTCAGGTGGCCGACGCGACCAAGCTCGAGGGGCTGGAGAATCGGTTCGACACTGTGGTGGACAGCGCGTTTTACCATGTGCACGACGAGGACGTGCAGGGCCAGTACGCCCAAGCTCTACACCGGGCCACCAGGCCGGGGGCACGGCTGTATCTGTTTGAGGCCGCATGCCACAACGTCAACGGGATCCAGGCTCACGGTCTGCCCGCGGAGAACTTCGAGCGGATGCTGCCGGCGGCGGGGTGGCGCATCGACTACCTCGGTCCCACCGCCTATCGGGCCCACATGACTCCGGAAGGGTTTGCCGAGTGGTTAGCTCGTGCTTGCACATCGGGCTGGGGTGAGCGGGTGAAGCCGTTGCAGGAGCAACTCGGCGTCATCGGCCCGCTACTGGAAAACCACCTGCTGCACATGCCGTTCTGGGCGGTGACCGCGACTCGTCAGGACTGAACGCGGAGCGGCCGCTGTGTTCAGTTGGCCGACTGGGTAGTTGCCCGCCTGTACCGTTTCGAATGTGCCTAAAGGAATCGCATGACCGATCGGAATTCCACGTTGCCGCCCGCGCTGCGCAGGGCGTTGGAGCTGCTCGCCGATCCACCGACCAAACCGGAGGTCAGCAACGGCTATCTCGATCTGCTGGACGCCGGTTTGCCGACAGGGACCCCTCGTGTTGAGGCGGTGTTTGCCTCGCCCATCGGGTCAGCGATCTACGACAACGTGCAAGCCCGGATGCGGAGGCTGTTTAGCGCCCTTCAACAGCCCACGGAGTGGTTGAACATCCCGGCCGACGGGATCGCGCTGGACGTCGGCTGCGGCCCCGGTACCGTCACCGCGTCGCTGGCGCGTGCCGCCGGCCCGGGCGCGCTGACCCTGGGCCTCGACATCTCCGAGGCGATGCTGGCCCGCGCGGTGCGTGCCGAAGCGGGACCACAGATCGGCTTTCTGCGGGCCGATGCACAACGGCTGCCGCTGCGCGACGGAACGGTCGACGCAGTGGTCTCGATTGCCGTGCTGCAGCTGGTCCCGGATCCAGCGGCGGCGCTGGCTGAGATGGCGCGGGTGCTGCGAGCGGGCGGACGGCTGGCCGTGATGGTTCCGACCGCCGGGTGGGCCGCCCGGTTTTGGCGGTTGTTGCCAAAAGTCGGGGCCCACCTGTTCGGCGAAGATGAAATCGGCGACATCCTCGAAGACCATGGGTTCACCAGCGTGCGGACCAACAACTTCGGCACTCTCCAGTGGCTGCGGGCCAAACGCGGGTAAGACAAACGCCTGGTCGCTTCCAACCAGACCTCCTAATGCGCTGGGCGCACGGACTACGCTTTAGCAAGTGTGGTGCTGGCCGGTGAGCATGGGCACCTTGGCGATGAACCTCACAACGGTCAATCCGCTGGGTGGACGGCGGTCAGCGGAACCTCGGGCTAACTAGCGACTCCAGCCAGTTCGTGTGCCACCGCATCGAATGCGCGCAACGTGTCCAACAGCATGTGCGGGTCCTCAGAGTCCGGTTGGGTGGATAACTTGGCGGCGACCATCTCCGCCGCGCGGTCGACGTAGATCATCTGGCCACACATGCCCTGGCACAACATGACGTTGCTGCCCGGGTAGGGGAACCACACCTGGTTGCGGTACATCCCACCGGACATTTGGGTGTCGTCGGGGCTGGCGGCGAACGCCTGCCGCGAGTCGGGCCCGCCGTCGAGAGTGTCGGCGATCCACGCCGCCGGCACCACCTGCTGGCCGGTCAACGAGACACCGTCGCGCAAGAACAGCGACCCGAACCGGATCATGTCGGTCAGACAGGCGCTGATGCCGCCGTCGAACAGGCCGGTGCCGTCCGTGTCCACGCCGATGTTCGCGTCGCATTGGGCACCGATGCGGCTCCACAGCAGTTTCGACATCAGTTCGGGCATCCGCTGGCCGCCGGCGACCTCGCAGATCCAGCCAAGCACGTCGGTTTCACACGAGCGATATTCGAACGGGCCCCCGTGAGCCGACTTCTGCCCCAACGTCAGCAGGAAGTCACGCAGCGTCGAGGGGCCCGCCGGACTGCTCCGTGGTGCCCACCCCATCGACTGGTCGAGCACGTGTATCTCCGCGGTCGGGTGGAGGTAATTGTCCGAGAAGGCGATACCCGACCTCATGTCCAGCAGGTGGCGCACCGTCGCACCGGCGTAGCCGCAGTTCGCCAGGGCGGGAACGTATGTCGTGACCGGCGCGTCAAGCTCGATCGCCCCGGCCCCGTGCAGCGCGCCTACCACGGCGGCCACCAGCGACTTGCTCACCGAGAACAGCAGGTGCCGGGTCTGGGCACCCATGCCGTCGAGGTACTCC